>JAYUXG010000409.1:0-3732 GCA_043753125.1 Saprospirales bacterium
CCCACAGCCTTTCGTCTACCGCATCCACAAGTGGAAGGCCTTCAACCCGGAGAACTACGAGATCTGGCAGGGCCTGCGCGGCATCGCCGAACAGTTCGCTTTCCTGGAACGGCTGCTGTCGGCGCACATCATTGCTTTTGCGGAAGGCGTGGGCTGGCAGGTGCCGGAGCGGTTTGAGATGAAGATTACGGATTTATTAAAGAAGGAGTGGCTGAGCTACAAGGACTTGAAGGTGCTGGCTTTTACACTGGATTTTCAGGTAAATGTTACTTTGCCGGAGTTTGTGGGATTGGGAAAGGGCGCGGGGGTGGGGTTTGGGGTGGTGAGAAGGCAGAAGAATCAGGAGCAAACTACTTAAACTAAATTCATTTTATGAGAATTAAACTCATTTTCTTTCCCACAATGCTTTTCTGTTGCTCGTTTTTGACCGCACAAAGTCAATCTAAGATTGACTCGTTGCAATCCTTAAAAATCGATAAACTTGAAAAACGCATAGAACCCGTCGAGAACTTAAAAGACGATATTCTCTTATGTATAGCCGGATTTACACTGCTTTTTGGCAGTCTCACGTTGTGGAACGTCTTTAAGCAAACCAAGTCGCTAGTCGCAAGCAAACAATCTGAAGTCATTAAAAATGCAACGGAGGAAATTCTTAAAAACCTTTCCGTCCAACTCGGAATGCCACTGGAACAAGTCAAAATAGTTTTGGCATCAGTAGATAAAGACAGTATTATTTACGCCAAAAAAATCTTGGTATTAAATCAAGACGGGACTCAAAGACTTGATTTTTTAGATGGGTTAAAATATTTTGACACGACACCAATATTTAGAAAATTTGAAATTAAACCTGACGTAAATGGCTTTCACGTAGTCATCATTGACTCTTTAGACGACTCCCTAAATGATAAAATTTTATCATTCCTTAAAGATCTTGATGGTATAATTCAGATTGTTTTGGTCATTCAGCAAGGCAAATTAGAAGTAAACAGAAATCAATACAAGTCAAAAATCCAATTTGCCAATGATCCTAAAAGATTAGAACCTGCTATTCGCCTTCTGTTCGCCTAATTTTTACTAATATCATCCTAAATTATGGAAACCATTAGTTTCAACTGCTGCTTCATCACCCCTGCATTCCTTGGCGGAGCCGATCCCAAAGGAACGCCTGAACTACGTCCGCCGTCCATCAAAGGGACACTGCGCTTTTGGTGGCGGGCACTTAACGGCCATCTGCCTTTGATAGAACTTCAAAACAAAGAAGTGAAGTTATTTGGCGGTTTTTACAAAGAGAGTGAAAAAGTCGTAACTATGCGAAGCAAAGTTATCATTCGTGTGGACTGCAATGATTTATATACTTCGCTTAATATGCCTGAATACAAAGTGTCAACTTATAATGGAAAATATTTTATTAATATTTTATACTATTTGGTTTATGGCCATACAAATTATACACCGGAAAGGAAAACCCACATGGTAGATTCTTTCATCCCACCTGAGGTTAAATTCCAAGTACATCTTACTTTCCATCGTGATTTAAGTTCAGATGATAAAGAGGCGGTAATTAAAGCATTTTTAGTATTATCCAAATTTGGCGGATTGGGATCTAAAAGCCGAAATGGGTTTGGTTGTTTTGAAGTTACAGAATCTAACATCAAGGAACAAGCAACTACATTGCCAAAGATACTAATAAAAGATTTGAAGAGGAATGAATTGAGTGCATTCAGTTCTTTCTCCAACCAGTCAAGCATTTATGAAACTGTTTTGCCGAGTGAAGATAGTGATGATGATTGGCTTGGGTTTGATAGATGGCAAGATGCTTTGGGTCTAATTGGCAAGATGTATCAAGTTGCTCGTGAGAGGCTGGATACGCCTCATCACACTTATAACAATAGGCTTTATATCGCACAGCCAATTGAAGTAAAGGGAAAGAGAATTGACAATTTTCTGGAAAGGCATGGCAAGGCTTTTTTCTTCAATATTAGAAGAAACGCAGACGGAAAGTTTGTTGGACGAGTTCTATCAATGCCCTACAAATTTATAGAAGGGAAGCCGGATATTTCAACACATAAGGCAGATCAGCATTTAAGATCTTATCAAAAATCTAATGAAAAATTCAAAAGTATATTTTTGCTGAACCCTTATTTTAAAGAAATTGGATAAAATCTTTCCTATGACCCATCTCTTCCTCTTTACCCTCGGCCCTGTCCAATCCTTTATCGCTCAGGCCCGCAAGACGCACGACCTGCACAGTGGCAGCAAATTGCTGTCCGATCTCTGTCAAATAGCCGCAAAACACTTTGAATCTGAAGTAATTGGCGGTAAGGTCATCTTTCCATCGCTTGAAAGCAGGTCTATCCCCAATCGCTTTTTGGGCAAAATCATCGACCCAAAGCAAGACCTGACTGATATCGGCGAATCGGTGGCGACTATCGTACAGGACTACTGGAAAAAACTATTTGACAAGATCAAGGACCTACTGGATGGAGAAGCACTTGCCGCTGCCCAACGCCAGATCGAACAGCATCTGGACATTCAATGGCTTTTTCAGCCATTGGCCGATGACTCGGACGAGGCGTACCGCTATGCTTATGACGAATTGAATAAGAACCTGAATGCCCTCAAAAACACCCGCCCCTTCCTTTCTTCCTACGAAACAGGGCGCAAGTGCAGTCTTGACGGGGAACGTAATGTGTGCTTTTACCGCAAAACGCTTTCGGAACAAGATAAAAAAACGACCGAAGACGTACAAATGGGCAACCCACTGTATTCAACTGCAAATTTGGTATTTGACTATAGTAATAACAAAAGTAAAATTAAACTCCGCCATCTCCAACCCGGTGAAGGCTTGAGCGCGGTGAGTATGCTCAAACGATTTCTGGACTTTGGAATGGCAGATTTCCCTAGTACGGCGGAGTTTGCTTTGTCCGAGACTATGCATCTCGTGCGTAATACCGACGAAGGAAAGGTCGCCTTTCAAAAGATGATGGGTATTGACGAGAGCAATCCAAATCACATTAACTGGCAATTTTTCTATCCGGAAAGTCTAAATGAAGTTTATTTTAAAAAGCAGGGATTATCCATCGATAAGCTTCAACCAGCGATAGATATTCAGGCAGAAATTGAAAGGATAGCCAAAGGCTTAGGTCGTAAACTCGAAAAATACTATGCCTTGGTCGTCTTCGATGGCGATCACATGGGCAAATGGTGGAAGGGCGACGACGATTATATCCGTGCTGGTGTCTCCCTTGAAACGTTTCACAAAGCCCTCACTTCAAGATTGGCTGTTTTCGCAGACGAGGTGCGCCAAGCCTACGACCCTAACCTAGCCAAACCGTGTGGCTGGGTCATCTATGCGGGCGGCGATGACTTTCTGGGCTTTTTCAACCTGCATCATCTGGTCAGCGAACTGGAATATCTCCGCAAGGCCTACCGCGAGACAGTACATGATGCGCTGACAGAATACATTGTGCCTGGCAAAGAATTGACTTTTTCTGCCGGAGTCTGTATTGCACATTACAAAGAACCGCTCTCCCTCGTGCTTGCCCAGGCCCGTGATTTGGAACACCGTGCCAAGGAACTGAATCCGAAAAAGAAAGATGCCTTCGGTATTGGTGTCATTCCGGGAAGTGGACAGACGGCTGCTGCCGTGTTGCCCTTTACTCAATTCGGGCATCTAGCCAAGATCATCGCCGACCTGCATAGTGAGGACTTCTCCAATGCTTTTGTCAGCAA
>JAYUXG010000410.1:0-9082 GCA_043753125.1 Saprospirales bacterium
CGCAACCGCCTGCGCGCCGTCCGCCAGGAAGCCGCGCTCCGCGAAAAAGTACACGCCATGGAAACATCTGCGCTCCGGGCACAGATGAACCCGCATTTCATCTTCAATTGTTTGCAAGCGATACAGGCCTTCATTGCCACCAACGACCGCGATGCCGCCACGGTCTATCTGGCGCGTTTTGCCAAGTTGGTCCGGCTAGCGCTCCACGGCTCGGTAGATGGCTACCACAGCCTCGCCGATGAAATGGCCATGCTGGAAAACTACCTCTACCTGGAGCAACTGCGTTTCGGGGGCAATTTCACGTTCAGCATCCGCGCTGTAGCGGGGCTGGATATCGAGCAGATTACCCTGCCGCCCTTGCTGGTGCAGCCTTTCGTGGAAAACGCGCTGTGGCATGGCCTCAAGGGGCGCAAAAGCGACGGTTTGATCGAAGTCCTCTTTACCCGGAAAGCCGATCTGCTGGAAGTATCCGTGACCGACAACGGAACGGGCTTTTCGGGAGACAAAGATGCCTCCAAGGCCAGCATCCGCCCCTACAAATCCATGGGGATGATACTGACTCAGAAGCGATTGGATCTACTGGCCGGTATTCCTGCCTCCGGGGAAGAACAGCTGGCCAGGAAGACCATGCGGGATGAAAACGGAGTAATTGTCGGTGCCAACGTGCGGATCTGGATTCCATTGACGAACTAATTACTCAGTTAAATGTCGGCAAAAACCCATATTCCCTCCCAAAGCGCAACATCTGCTGCACAAAGTCGGTCTCGATCTCGATTTTTACATCCGTAATCTGGCCGTTGGCATCCTTGGTGGCCACCAGCTTTGGTTGCACAAAACCACTGTACGCTTTGGTCGGCAGACTGGCGTAGCGGCTTTTTACCTGCTTTACCGTCTCCATGTCGGTCTTTACCCCATACGTTTCCACCAAGGCGCGGGCCGCTTTGAAGTCACCTTCTGACTTGATGCGCTGCATTTCAGACAACAACTGACCAAACATTTCGCGCAACTTCGCGTAATCTTTAATATCGTAGTATACTTTTCCATTACGTACTTCCTTGACGATCACGCCATTGGTCTGCCCTTTTTCAAAAGCCCAGGCCGCAATCAGCTGGCGGTTGCGCATGTGGTCTTCCTCAATATTGTTGCCAGGCTGCAGGCGGCGCAACTGCATGAGCAGGCCATTGCGGATGTACTGGTCGTACTCGGCCTTGTAGGCATTGGCATCGGGGAGCAGACCCCACTCCACCAGTTTTGGGTCGGGCATATAGTAGAGGGCCACCAAATCGGCGCGGCCTTCTTCGAGGGTGGCCGCGTACTGTTTCAGGGTCACGTTGGGTTCGGGCATTCCCGGCCTCATCTGGCCGCTGGCGTGGCCGATCACCTCGTGGAGAGCCGTGTGCATTTTGCCGCAGGCTTCGGCGTATTTTTTGGCGGTTTCTATTTCCTCGGGGTCATTGGCAAATTCCGTGGTGGCCAACGCGCCGCCAGCTTTACTGTAAGCGTTTTCAATGTTGTTTAGGCTAATGGACTTGGAGCCGAGTTCCCGGATCCAGTTGGAATTGGGCAGGTTCACGCCGATGGGCGTGGCCGGAGAGCAGTCGCCACCCTCCATAGCCACATTGATGACGCGGTAAGAAACGCCGGTCACGTTCTTCTTCTTGTAGGCCGCCGGGATGGTGCTGTTGTCCTCGAAGTACTGGGCGTTCTGGCTCACGATGCTCATTTTCTCCGTGGCATCGGGGTCATTGTACTGCACAATGGCCTCATAATCACCTTTGTAGCCTTTTGGGTCGTGATACACCTCGATGAAGCCGTTAATGAAGTCGATGCTGCTGGTCGTGTCCTGCACCCAGGCGATGTTGTATTCGTCGAACTTCTTGAGGTCGCCCGTGCGGTAGTATTCGACGAGGAGGCGAATGGCCTTTTTCTGTTGCTCATTCTCGGCAAATGGAATGGCTTGCTCCAGGTTGGCCACGATTTTGTCGATGGCCGCGCCGTACATATTACCCTGGCCGGCCCGCCAAACCTGTTCCGATAAATTGCCATTGCCATCGGACACCAATTTGGAGTTTAGGCCAACCATGGGGGGATTCTTGCCCGCCGCTTTGAGCTGTCGCTGGTAGTATTGGTCCACTTGGGCACTGCTGACGTTTTCGTAAAAATTGACCGCCGATTCCTTCACCACATCGGCTTTTTCGTCTTTGTTGGTCCGTTTGGCCAGCACGGCGGGGTCGAACATGACGGGAGTCAACTCTGAGACCAAAGAGGCCGCGTCCTGCTGTTGCTTCAGGGGCAGGGCAGTCGGGTCGCTATTTTGTACCAGTTGGGAGAAATATTCCTGGGAAAATCCCGGCAAGATTTTCGTCTCGTTGTAGTGGTGGTGGATGCCATTGCTGAACCATACCCGTTTGGAGTAGGTGGCGAAGGCCTTCCAATCAGCCGAGGTACGGTCACCTTTGAAACCAGTATGGATAGCCTCCAGCGTTTTGCGCACCGCGAGGTTGTAGCGGCAGTGCTGGTCGTAGATGATGTCACGGCCCGCCAACGCGGCTTCGGAGAGGTAGTAGATAAAGGTTTTTTGGCGCAAGTCCAGTTTGTCGAATCCAGGCAGTTCGTAGCGCAGGATTTGCAGGTCGGCGAAAGTATCCAATAGCACTTGTTCGGTCACGGGTGGTGGCGCGGAAGTGGTGTACTGTTGGTTGGTAGTGGTATTTGAGTCTTGGCCGCAAGCGGTGGCGAGGCCTAAGGCTGCGCCAAAGAGGAGTCGGGAAAGTAGGTGGTTAGGCTTCATATTTACTTTGTTTTGTTCAATTCTTTCAATTGGGCAAACAACTCTTTGATTTTGGCATCCACAGGATGGTTAGCATCGCCCCAACTAATGCGTTGGATGACGGCTCCTTCCTGGAATTCCAGGAAATCATAGGTGTTGCCCGGATGCTGGAAATCCAGTTTAGCAATGTTCAGGGACGCTGCGGTTTCAAAAAGTGCTTTGGCTTTGCCAGCCTTTATTTTTTCCAGCTCACCTATGCTGTCTCTGGATTCAAATTTGAAAATCTGGCCATTTTTGAGCAAGGTAAACTTGGTCTCTCGCCCGACGAAGCCGCCACCGCTGCCCCAGCGCAACTGTTCTTCGGGAAATGCCGCCGGGGTGTACCTCGTTTGTTTGCAAAACCAGAACAACATGGCGGTCGCCAGCATGGTCACGGAGAGGAGAAGGGTCTTCATAGCGTTGAAGGTGTTGAGAGGGTTGAAAATGTTGAGAAGACGAAGATGGCACCCGTGGTGTAATTATTGGGAGGTTTTTTTTCTCCAATCAATTCGGGCTGCCGTACAGATCGAGCTAATGTAGAAAAAGACGCATGGAAACGATTAATTTATAGCACCATGTTGCGCTAACGCAAAACTTCTATTGCCCGCAATATTTCCGCCTCGGTGTTGTAATAATGTGGAGAAATGCGCAACGCCCATTCCACCCCCTTGCGGGGAAAATCAATTTGGGCCACGTGCAGCGACGATATCCGGCAGTTGATGCTCTGTGTGCTTAGTTTTTGCAGCAGGGCTTTTGGTTCCCAAGCGGTGGAATGTGCGGTGACGATGCCACACAATTGTTCCCCTTTATCCAGCACTTCTACGCCCGGTAGCTCGCGCAGACCTTGCCTGGTAAAATCGGACAATGCTTTCACCCGCGCTTCTATCTGCTGGAGGCCCACTTCAAGCGCATACTCCACGGCTACTTTGCTGCCCAGCACCAGCGCGGGTGCCATTTCCCAGTATTCAAAACGCCTGGCATCGGCTGCTGTGGTGTAGGTGTTTGCCCCGGTCCAGTCGGCACTGCGCATATCGGGGAAGGGCATTTCCAGGCCAGCCTCCAGCGCCCGGTCGGAGGCGTAGAGGAAGCCTGCGCCGCGCGGCCCGCGCATGAATTTGCGCATGGTCGCCGACAGAAAATCGCAGCCGATCTGCTTCACATCGAGTGGCAACTGGCCCGCCGATTGGCAGGCATCCACCAAGTACCAGACTTCGTGCGCCCGGCAGATTTTGCCAATCGCTTCCACCGGCTGAACCAATCCGCTGTTGGTCGGCACATGGGTGACGGCAGCCAGTTTGGGTTGTAAACGCTTTACAAGTTGCTCAAAATCATCCACATCTACGCCGCCAGCCGCAGTGTCGCGGGCGCGAATTACCTGTATATTATGGTGCTTTTCCAAGGCGAGAAAAGCGATCTGGTTGGACACATAGTCGTTATCGGTGGTTAAGATCACGTCGCCGCTTTGGAGGGGAATGACACTCAAGGCGCGGGCATAGGCATCTGTCGCGCTATTGGCGAAGGCGATATTGCGGGGCTGCGTGTCCAATAGCCGGGCCACTGCGGTATAGAACCCGGCTATTTCGGCAGCCTTCGTATCGGCGGCTTCGTACCCGCCTATGGTGGCTTCCAGCGTGAGGTAGTCTTGCATGGTTTGCAACACGATGTGGGGCGGTAGGCTGGCCCCGGCATTGTTCAGGTGAACAAGGTGGGCACAGGCTGGGGTGTCGGCGCGGAGCTGTTCGACGTTTAAGGCATTCATACAATTAATTAATGTTGCTTACATTATGATTTATCAATTTGTTAAACCCCAGCCCATTCAATATCTGCCTGCGCTTGGCCACCAAATCCGACCACTCTGCTGGTTGCTGCTGTGCGAACGCCAACGCCTTCATTTTTTCCCTAAATCGCTGAAAAACATCCATATAACGTTCTATAAAAAAGGCAAGGGCGACGAATCCAATCAGTACCAACCAGGCCAAGCCGCTATTTCCTGAAAAGTGGTGTACCACGCTGTAAACGGCCCAAAGCCACAGCGGAATCGTGATTAGTCCCGTCACTGTTTTTAAAGTGCTGTCATAGCCTACATAGAGTTTCAGGGTTTTGGGCAATAGCCAAGGCAAAAAGAGCGGTAGCCACCAAAAGGCATAGCCAACTACGAAAAGCGGAAAGCCCAAGGTCAGGAAAAAAGCGGCGAGCATAGTGGTACCGCCTTGGTGTTGCGTGGCTTTTTGCACCCCTTGGTCGCTTAAATGAGTCGCTTGCAAAGCCGCGTAATATTCCGTTATCTGTAGTCTAAGTACTTCATTGTCAATCTGTTCATTGGCCAATTTCTGACTGCGCTGGAAAGTCGCCGTGGGCGATAATGGATGTTCATTAGCCAACATTTCCTCCAAACGTGCAGTGAACGCCTCGCCGACTTCGTCGCGGGTATGTACCGTGAGGGCAGTGACGCGCTGCTGCAACTCGGCAGTCAATTGGTCTATGGCGGCTTCCCCATTTTGTTGCCAAACGGTCGACCATTCGCTAACCACCAACGGCTCGCCGTAGTTGATTACCACTTCGCTGCGAAACAGATTGGGCGCAGAGTAAGTCAGACCAACGGGGTAGATGCTCAGGCCTAATTGCCAGTTGTTGCGGCTTTCGCTGCCAAACGCAATGCGGGCTGTGCCAGTCTTGAATTCGCGCACCCAGCGGTTCATCCAACTATAGCCTTCCGGAGCAATGTACAGAATGCCTTCTTTCTCCAGATGTCGGAAAGACTGCTCGAAGGCCGAGTTATTATCGCGCGTTTCCCCTGCTCTCACGTCTTCCTTGCGTTTGATGGGGATACAAAACAAGCGTGACAGGATCCAATTGCTCACCGGGTGCTTAAACAGACCATAGTTTGCTAGAAAAAACATCTCGGTCGGAATGGGTACGCCCACGTTGAGTACGTCCATCAGGGTGCTGGGATGGTTAACGACGACGATGGCCGGGCCGTGAAACCCTTGCAAATGGGAGCGGCCTAACACCAACCGTTGCCGGTAGAAAAGGTGGCCGGTCAGCCAGGCCAGTACGCGCAGAAAAAGATAAATGAGCCGGAGGAAGGGATGAAGATGGGGCATCTCAGGTGGTCGTTTGGCCCAACACTTTTTCCAGCTCGGCCATGATGAGGTGGACACCTGTTTCGCTCATGGGCACCAGCGGCAACCGCACGTCGCGGCTGCACAGGCCCTGGAGTTCCATAGCGGCCTTCACGCCCACCGGATTGCCTTCGATGAAGAGCAGTTTATACAGTTCCAACAGTTGCAGGTTGAGTTTTTGTGCGGTTGGCAGGTCTTGGCGTAGAGCAGCCCGCACCATATTGGTGAATGGACGGGGAGTCGTGTTGGCAATGACCGAGATGACCCCATCTCCCCCCACGGCGATGAGCGGCAGGGTGATAAAATCGTCGCCACTCAACACCAAAAAATCCTTTGGCTTGCCCTTGATAATCTTCATCACTTGGTAAATGTCATCAGAGGCTTCTTTGATCCCCAGGAATTTGTCGCTGGCATTGGCCAGGCGCAGGGTCGTTTCGGCAGTCAGGTTAGAAGCCGTCCGGCTGGGTACATTGTAGATGATGATGGGCCGGGGCGTCACCTCGGCCAAAGCCATGTAGTGCTGAAAAATGCCCTCTTGTCCCGGTTTGCTGTACGAGGGGTTGCTGGAAAGCAAGGCATCAATACCTTCCAAATTGAATTGCTGGATTTTTTCGACCAGTGCGGTAGTGTTGTTGCCGCCGAAAACGCCTGCGACCAACGGCACCCGGCCCCGGTTAGCCTTGATGGTAAAATCCAGGATGCTGCGGTGTTCTGCGTCGGACAGCGTAACCGATTCGCCAGTAGTACCCAAGCTGACCAAAAATTCCACCCCGCCCGCCAAAACGTACTCGATGATTTTCTCGAGGTCTTCCCAGTCCACTTGCCCATTGTTTTTAAAAGGCGTCACCAAAGCAACACCAGTGCCTCTAAATCGCGCGTACTGGTTCATTTTTGGGGAGGACAATTTTGGCCAGGTAAAGGTGTAATTGATCGGCGAAGTAACGCAGGCCCTTGTCGGCGGGTATTTCCAGCTGAATGTCCAGCTCGTCGGAACGATCGGTGACCAGGCCGATCTTCATGGCGGCGGGCGAAAGGGTGCTGATCCATTCCAAGGGACGTTCGGCCTTGGGGTCGAAACAAAGGAGTAGATCGAATTTTTCCTGGCTGAAGGCAATCGCCTTGTCGCTCTTTGGCTGGCCCGTCCAAGTAGTTTCCTTTTGGAAGAAAAAATCGAAGGGATGTTGGCCGGGCATTTCTTTGGTTTTAAAATAGCCCAGCATCCGCACGGGCTTGCCGTTTTTCTCCAGCTCTTGGACGTATTGCTTTACTTCCTGTCGGGTTTTCTCCGACGTGGCATCGAACAACAACCCCACGGTGCGCGCAGTCTGCAAAGTGTGGGTTTTGCGTTGCCTTCGCCGATCAGCTAAAGCACGTCGCAGGGCTTTTTTGTAAAAATAAAAACGAATTCTTTCCAACATGGTGAGTAGAGTTTTGACCGCTCAGTCGGAGGAGGGGGATTAAAGAAATGGGCAAAGAAGGTAAATGAGCAAAAGGACAAAAAAGCAAATTGGCAAATATGGGGGGATGTTATGATGTTGGTATTTTACAAAAGCCCTTAACAACCAGATGTGTGCTTACATTTTTCATTTTTCAAAAATTACCTGCTAAATTGGGAATGCCGTTGTGTTCTATTCGCTTATTGCCATTTGCTAGTTTGTCTATTTATTTTTCGCCACCAGCGCGGCGGGCAGCTTTCGATAATTGCCCATGGCACTGTATTTATTGATTCGTGTCGTGATGCGCTCCTCGGGGTCTTGGGGCATCAGCTGGGCCAGTTGGGCCAAGATATGCTCCTTCAACGTTTTGGCCATCACTTCTGGTGCATTGTGTGCCCCGCCCAGCGGCTCTTTCAAAATGCCGTCGATCAGCCGGAAACTCAGCATATTGTCCGCGTCCAGTTTAAGTGCCTCGGCGGCCTGCTCCTTAAAGTCCCAGGAGTGCCAGAGAATGGTGGAACAGTTTTCCGGTGAAATGACCGAGTACCAGGTATGCTCAAGCATAAATACTTTATCGCCCAAGCCAATACCCAATGCGCCCCCCGATGCCCCTTCCCCGATAATGTAACAAATAATAGGTACGCGGAGTTGAGCCATCTCAAACAAGTTGCGGGCAATCGCTTCGGCCTGTCCGTGCTGCTCGGCCTCCAAACCGGGAAAGGCACCGGGCGTATCGATGAGCGTCACCACCGGAAAACCGAACCGTTCGGCCATTTTCATCAGCCGCAGGGCCTTGCGGTAGCCTTCGGGGTTGGCCATACCAAAATTGCGGTACTGCCGCATCTTGGTGTTCACCCCTTTCTGGTGGCCAATGATCATCACCGTTTGGCCATCCAGGTCGCCCAACCCACCGACGATGGCGTGATCATCCCCTGCATAGCGGTCGCCGTGCAGTTCGATGAACTTCTGGCACATCGTGGTGACGTAATATAAGGTGTAGGGACGCTCCGGGTGACGCGACAGCTGAACCTTTTGCCAGCCGGTCAGCCCGGAAAATATTTCTTTGCGCCTCTGCTGAATCTTCGTCTCCAATTCTTGCACCATGTCGGACACATCCAACTCGCCCTGCTCGCCCACCTCCCTTAACTTTCCCAACTGCTCGTACAGTGCTTCGAGCGGCTTTTCAAAATCCATGAAGGTCATTGCCATGATGTCGCTAAATTGATTTTGGTACGCGATGAAACCGAACGCCCGGAGGATAAAAGTGGCTTTTGGATTTCCGGGGGCAGCAAAGGTACATTGCCGACTCGAATTTTAGTTCCGGCTTCCGCGCCGCTAAATTTTTAAAGGTTTTTTGCAAAACGTTTGCGCAAGCGAAAACATTAAGTCTATCTTTGCCCCCGCTTTTGAAAGGAAGCAAAGTGGATCGGTAGTTCAGTTGGTTAGAATGCCGCCCTGTCACGGCGGAGGTCGCGGGTTCGAGTCCCGTCCGGTCCGCAAGCACTAAGGCTAATGAGTTGTTTATCAACTTGTTAGCCTTTTTTATTTTTGGTTTGGGTACGGTGTTGGGTATTATGTTTTAATAACAATGTATTTACATTACATATAATTGGTAATCCTACCGAAAGAACATTTCCCTTCCATCGGGTAGCCGCCCAAACCCAAACACCTCTACTTTGCCTTTTTGCCTTTCTTCCCTTCCCCTCCAAACATCG
>JAYUXG010000411.1:0-3727 GCA_043753125.1 Saprospirales bacterium
AGTGGCCATGCCAGCCGACCTATTGGCGCAACGAAAACTGGTAGCCCTGTCCAAGAAACAACTTTGGCAAAGTGGCCAAGTAAAGGCTTACTACGCCGAACTGACCTTTATTCTGCGCGAGTATTTGCAAAAAAGGTATCAGGTGCCGGCCTTAGAAAGCACAACGGAGGAGACGTTGGCCCATTTACAGAAAACTGATTTTCCGCAAGACTTGCGGCACTCCTTAGTAGAAACGTTCTTGCAAGCGGATTTGGTGAAATTTGCTAAGTCTATGCCGCCGGAATCCTTTCATACCGCAGCCCTGCAACAGGTGCAATCGCTGGTTCAATCTACGCGCGAAGAGACGGTTGCCGAAATGTCGCTATCGAACTAGTGAGTAATGAAAAGGTGGAGGAAGTAGATTTATGGCATTCTCTTTACTGGAAAATATGTCCCTTTCGGTGCCAATTAACTAATAACCACACTTTGATAACGACGTAGCAAATTGGTAAAAAGACGCACTTTTAGGAGCAAGTCAATAATAAGTTAGCACGATGTATATTGCCTGGGTTGTCATTCCGACGTTAGGAGGAATCTGCCTAAGTGGTTGGTTATCAATTAATTACAGCAGATTTCTCCTAACGTCGGAATGACATGTCGGGCGAGGAAGTTGACAAATTGTTTCTTGCGCCAGAGTTTAATGTCACTATCAAACTCAACCCGCCCATGCCCGCAACGCTGCCCGCACGCTTCCGAAGCGCAGCAGTAACTGTCGGGCTGCTGCGTACTCCAGGCCGGTGGGCTGCATAATCATGTGCGTACCGCGCTCCACCAGCTTGGCGTTGGTGAGTTGCATATCCACCATTTTGTTGTCCTCCACACGGCCCAGCCGAATCATCACGGCGGTAGAAATCATGTTCAACACCAACTTCTGGGCGGTACCCGCTTTCATTCGGCTGCTGCCGGTCAGGAACTCCGCTCCTACCACCGCCAGCACCGGAAAATCAGCCTCCGCCAGCAAGGGCGCACCGGGATTGCAAGTTATGCAGCCAGTGACAATACCATGTTCGCGGCAGGTGTGCAGCCCATGCACCACATAGGGTGTGGTGCCGGAGGCGGCAATACCGATCACTACATCGGCGGCATCAATGTGCCAACCCAACAGGTCCACCCAAGCTTGGGTCGGGCTGTCCTCGGCGTTTTCGACGGCGCGGCGGATGGCCTGGTCGCCACCGGCAATCAGGCCAATGACCCAATCGGGCGGTACGCCAAAGGTCGGTGGGCACTCCGACGCATCCAATATGCCCAGACGGCCACTGGTCCCCGCACCGATATAAAACAAGCGTCCTCCTTCCTGCATTTTTGGGACGATGGCCTCTACCAATGCTTCGATCTGACGGATGGCCTGGGCCACGGCCAGCGGCACAGTCTGGTCTTCCGCGTTGATGTGCGTCAACAGTTGCCGCACGGTCATTTTTTCCAAATCTCGGTAAGCGGAGGCAGATTCCGTGATTTTCTCCATATTTGCCTTCAAGCTTGAGCCGTCGGCGGGCCAAAGTTCATGGGTGGAAAAGCGGCCTGGTCGTCGTCGATTTTACCAAACTGCATCTCGTATTTCTGCACATTGTCTTTCAAGGCAGCCAGCAGCCGCTTGGCGTGCTGCGGCGTGATGATGATCCGTGCTTTTACTTTTGCCTTTGGCACATTGGGCATCAGGCGAATAAAATCCACTACAAACTCGGCGTTGGAATGCGAGATAATGGCCAAATTGGAATAAACACCTTCGGACATTTCTTCGGAGATTTCGATATTGACGGCGGGCTGCTGATTCTTACTATCGGGCATGACGGGTGTTGAATATTTGAAACAATGAGCATTTGAGTATCTGAACAGGGGACAAAAATACGCATCGTTGGCAGATTTCAGGAGGATGCCAACAATGTAGTTGATAAGGAGGTGTAAAAAAGGGTTGATAAGGGTTGACATCAACCCTCATCAACTCTTATCAATCTACTCGCTTATTCCACAATCAATTTGTGAATACCCGACCCGGCGGCACTTTCCAGGCGCACCATGTACATACCTTTTGGCAAAGTATTCACCGGCATTGATAGACGGTCAGCTCCCAACGAAAGTTCGGTATGCTGCAACAGTTGGCCGTTCATGCTGAACAAACGTACCTGCAAATTGGCGGTTGCGGGGCGGTCCAAGGCTACCCAGACCGATTCGGTCGCTGGATTGGGCAGCAGCGTAAACGCTGGGCCAGTGCCGCCAGGTTCCTGCGTACCCACCATCATCGTTTGAATAACAAATTTAGGCGTAGCCAGAAAGCCACCCTCGCCATCCGTCACTGTAAAGCGGAAGCCATCCTGCGGCGTAAGGCCATCCGAGTAATAGCGGACAGCCCCGGCATCCAGATCCGCCTGCGTAAACTGGTCGCCCGGTTGCAGAGGGTCGCCAAAATTCTTTTTCAACTGACCATACTGCGGCACGGTGACCAAGGTAAAGTCTAGCTGGTCGTGGCTGTTGTTAGCATCCTCTACGAGCAACAAATCCGTGGTGATGGGCTGGTTAGTACCCGGTTCAAGATCCATGATGTTGTTATTCACGATATAGGGTGGATTCAGCGACACGGAAGAGCAGAAATCCAATTGGAAACCAGTCAGTTGGCCACCAGAACCGATCACATTGTCCTTGACGCGCAACGTCCAGGTGCCAGTAGAATTTTGTCCGGCAAAGGGGGCCAACGAGTTAGCTGCCTTATAAGCGAGGCCATTGTTGGGCGGTGGACAGGGGAAATTGCCCGGTGCATTGTCGTTCAGACCAAAATGGAAGCTGCCGCTGAAGTTGCCGCACTTATCCTCGAACAGTAGCACGTCCGTACCCGCCGGGCTAATCAAATGGAATTCCAAGTCTTTAAAGAATTGGTGATTCCCGCTGATCTGCTTGATATTCATGGAATTAAAGATGCCTCCTGCATTGATCGTAACCTTGGAGTCAACCGTGGGAGCACTATTGGAGGAGATGTTTTTCGGCAAGTCATTGGCCGCAAATACTTGGCAGTTCTCGACAAAGGTGGAGAAGAACGCAGGTTCCGTCCAGGCGTGAGGGCCACATTCGTTGATGGGCCGCACCCGCCAGTAGTAAGCAGTCCCTTTTTCCAGGAACGTCGATATTTTGATCGAATCGGCCGTCCAGTTGTCCCTGAAATAAACGATAGTGCCTGCGGCAAACGAAGGACTGGTACTCAACTGGATGTCGTATGCATTCGCGTCCACCACGGGATTCCAACGCACCGTCTGCGTCTGGGACTGCCCGGTAGCACCGTCGTTTGGCGATAGCAGGGTGAGGGCTGAAAAATCATTGGACGTCAGGTGGAGCGTAATGGGCCGGATAATGGTATCCGCACCCGCCGCTACCGCCCGGAGGTTGATCACGAAATCCCCTTCCTGATCCACTCCATTCAGGTCGATGCTCAAGGTAGCCGTCTCGCCCGGATTGATGGTGATGCCACTGAAATTGGCCGTCGCGCCCGTGGGCAGGCCATCTACCACCGACAGGGTGACCGGCGCATTGAATCCGCCAACGCCAGCAGTGAGTATAGTGGTAGAGAAACTATTTGGCAAACATATTTTGGCGCCATCCGAGGTCAGGCCCATGGAGAGCGAAGGCTGGGTTGGTTGAAGAATCTTGAAATTCTGGTTGGAAACGTCGTAGAACACATTATCCACCGCATCTATGCGTACCC
>JAYUXG010000412.1:0-3723 GCA_043753125.1 Saprospirales bacterium
TTGGTCATTCCCGGTTTTTGGGAATGACCAACGAAACGTTTCCCAAAGCACCATGAGCCACCCCGAACGTCCGGGATGGCTCATGGTGATACTTATTTACTTCCTTTTCACCTCTAAAGCTCACTTTCCCTTACCACCGCCACCGGTAGGCGGTGTAGGCGGCGGAGAAGGTACATTGCCGCTAGGTGTAGAGGGCGCAAGGGGAGTGATGTTGCCGCTCTTGACGGCTTCCATCAACTCGAGGCCCGTTTCGTTGGCCGGGTCCAGTTCCAGCAGCATAGTGGCGTTTGATTTAGTACCTTCCACATTGCCTTGCAGGAAATAATAGTAAGTCAGGTACTCTTCGGCAGTAATCAGGTCTTTCTTGTTCTTCTCCTTGTCCACCGAGGCAATGCTCACATATTTCTCAAAGTAAGGTTTGGCGCGACCAAATTGCGCGGCCATTTCCGGGTGCGCCTGCACATCTGGCTCCAGTTTGGTAGCTGCTTTGGCCGACCATAACCAACCAATGCCAGCCGTCGGCACCAGTTCGGTGATGCGTATGAAGATAGCCTCCGCTTTTGGATAGCGCATGCTGTCGTCCTTGCAATAGTACTGCGCCAGGCCCATTTTGTACAGATCGGTGGCTTCCGGCTTGGGTACCGAATCCAAATACATCTGGTAAGACATGGCGGCGTTGCAATTGTCTTTTTTGGAATAATACAGTTCACCGATTTCTTTGTACAAGGTCCAGGCAGAAGAATCCATGCCGATGGATTTCTTGAAATTCTCCACTGCGGCCAGCGTATCTCCCTTGCCCTTTATTTGCAAACGGCCCAGGTACATATAGTCGGTGGACAGCACCTTTTCGGGGGTTACTTTCGAGAAATAATCGGTCATGATGTCCATGCCCTTCGGATAGTCACCCGTCTCGTAGTAGCTGTAGCCCAACAACCGGCGCAGGTAGTTTTTGGAACCATCCTTTTGGATGATTTTTTCCACCAACGTAATGCTGTTTGGATAGTCCTTGGTAATGAACAGGGAGTTGGCCAATTGCATCTCATCTTCCACTTTTACTTCATCGCCATTAGCGATCAAGGCTTTGTAGGCTTCGGTGGCCTTATCGTACTTTCGGCCATAGTAGAATGCCTCCGCCTTGGCCCGCAGGGCAGAGGTGTAGCGTGGGGAAATAGCGATCGTCCGGTCCAAGTAGTCCATGTACTTATCGTTGAGCTTGGCGGCGCGGTACACCTTGGCCAGCATAAACTTAGCCAGGGGATTCTTAGGCTCCAAAGATTCGGCCAGTTCATACTGCTGTGCAGCCAAGCCACCATTGGGCATCTCCTTGTAGGTATAACCCAAGGTCATTAGGTTGACGAAATCCTTGGAATTGGCTTCGTAGGCCATCTTCAGAAATTCTTCGGCCCGTACGAAATTGGGCTTCACGCCAGCAGGGGTGTATAAGAATGATTCCCCGATCTGCCGTAGCACGTTCGAGTCTTTCTTACCGGCCTTGGCAGCTCTCTTAAACTGTACCTCCGCTTCGGCCATGTTGTTTTGAAGCAACATATTACGGCCAAGGGCGACGAAGGCTAAAGGGCCTTCCGACTTAGCACTGAAAGCGGCATCAAAGGCCGTCTTGGCTTTGTCCTTTTCCCCTTTGGCAAGGTGCGCGTTGCCCAGCGTGAGCAGAGCGGTCTGGTCGGCAGGATTGGCTTTGGACAGGGCAGTATAAATGCTGATGGCTTTGTCCCAATTCTCCAGTTGCATGGCCGCCAGCCCATCGGCTTGGGTTTGGGCAGCCGCTAACTGGGCATACGCAATAGCCACTAACAGGATGGCTTTTTTCAGGAAAGTTGTCATTGTGCGGAAAAAGTTAAGTGAGTATTGCTGGCGAAAATTTGATCTGGACAATCGGGGTTTTATATTTAGACGTGTTAGTTTCAAAAAATACACACTGGAAAAGCCGGAAAAAGGCGCAATAACTGTTTTTTAAGGGAAGATTAACCAAAATATTATTTAGAGGCTGTTTTAAACCCCCTTACCGGGTGCAAAAGCCTGCCTTTTGTCGCTATATTTTTGGCGAATAGTCCCGGCTATGCACTAAAAATAAATCTTCCTCTATCGCCAAAATTCAGGCCTTTCCCCTCCGTCCGAGGTTTTAAAACAGCCTCTTAGTACTTGGTCATAGATTGCTGACCTTTGATCAAATAGTTGATAGTCAATTATAATGCACTTATTCATGCGCTGACCGAAACACTTATTGCTTGCTGGCCTTGACCAGGCGGGGCGGAATCTGAGCGGGCAAAAGACCATCCTTCATGACGATGCGCTGCCCGTCACTACCGGCGAGGTAAGAGGAAAAACCCAGGCCCAACCCTTGCCGTGCCTGCGCATTGATCGCGTACACCGTGCGTTTGAACGGATAATCACCAGTGGCCAGATAGGCCTGATACGGCCCAAAGCCCTCTTTGCCGATTCCTTTGGCCACATCCACGATGCGTATTTCGCGGCGAAACTGTTGCACCCCTTTGTCATCGGTATCCGAAATCCAGTTAGCCCCAATGATGCCGATGGCGTTGGGATGACTGGCCACGTAGTTGATCACCTCCACATTGGTGTTCAGAGCAGATGCATTGGCGGGTAGGCTGGCGACCATCCCAATGGAATCCTTGGCATAGCGCACCGTCCCCGAAGAGGGATTATCAAATACCAGCACCACTTTACCCAGTTTGGACTGCGGATTGACCTGGTCCCAAGTCTGGTACTTACCGCTGATCAAATCGCGTAGTTGATCAGTGGTCAATACCGTGTCGCGATTGCTCGGATGTAAGATAAAACCCAATGCATCGTGGGCAATAGGGATCATCTTTGGCTCGAAGCCGCGTTTTTTGAAACGCTCCAGCTCTCCGCTGGTCAGCTTGCGGGTGATGACGATGAACTGCACAGAATCGCGCAACAGTGCGGCAACGGCCTCGCCTTCGGAGGTGTAGGTGGGTATAATATGGGCCTGACGATAAACCGAATCGAATACATCAATGGAAGTCTCCACGATGGGCCGATAACCCTCGTCCACTAAGATGCGGAGCGTGCCCGTAGTGGGCGTATCCAGCACTTTGCCGTCCTTATCCTTCTTTGCGCAAGCGATCAAGGTGGATAAGAGCAGTAGAAAAAATATTTTATGCAAGTTGGTCATGGTAAAGAAATGTGGCTAATCCCTATAAAAGAAGCGGGACAGACGGTGATAATGTAGTCAATGTGCCAAAGATCAACACGTTGCCTTTAAAATGGGTACATAGGTCTGTTGTCAAAAAACTATGCCCTTAGAAATAGTCTTTGTACATCCGCCAACCCCGGTAACTGCCGTACACCAGCAACAGCATAGCAAAAATGTTGCGAAATTCCACCGGGACGTTTGGCAAGGCACGAGGCGATAGCAGCAAATAGGTGCCGAAGCAAAAGTAAAAAATAGTCATGGTGATGCCCAAAATAAGCATCGGGTTGCGAAATTGGCGGCGATTGCGGATACGTTCGTCGGACGACATGAGCGGAAGCTTTTATTAGAGGATGCCAAATTCGGGAGAATTGGTGGATGTCGGAAAAGTTTTGACAAAAAACCGACGGAAAATAAAAAAGGCCGCCTCGCCAAAATGGCGAGACGGCCCACTGAAAATTTATCAAGTACCAGGGACGATTAGAATTTGTCCCAGAACAGTTTGGTTTCCACCACGTCGCCACCAATAG
>JAYUXG010000413.1:0-9047 GCA_043753125.1 Saprospirales bacterium
ATCACCCGGGTCGCCGACCCGCGCTTCGGGGTCCACACCGGTGTAATTGGTGATGGTGAACAGGTTCTGGCCGCTCACATACACCCGGGCTTTGGTAAACCAGCTGCTGCTCGGCAGGCCAAAATTGTAGCCCAAAGTAGCATTGTCCAAGCGCAAAAAAGTGGCTTTTTCAACGTGCGTATTGTCAAAACGATTGGGCGCGGTTACGTTTGGATTGAAGAATTTGGTATCCACTTTGTTCCAGGTCTTGGCCGTTGGGTCCAGGCCCTCATAGAACACCCGGTATTCGTTGGCCAGATCGTGGCCGAATACGCCGCGCAGGAAGAAATTCAGATCGAAGCGTCCCATAGCGAAGCTGTTGTTCAGACCCAGTTCAAACTTCGGTACGCCATTCCCGATTTTACGCTGGTCCTGGTCGTAACCGTTGATTTCCCCGATGGTGCCGGTCACGCCGTCGCCATCGATATCTTCATACGTCAGTTTGCCATCGCCAGTTACGCCGGTGCGCACCGGGCCCCATAATTGTCCCAGCGGAGCGCCGTTGTACAACAGCGTATAGTTGATGCCGTTTTGACCCGGGCTGCCTACGTTGGCATAAGCAGTGGTATCATTGGCCGCGCTGAAGTCCTTCAATTTCACCGTGTACGTCGTGAACACCAGGCCGGGGGTGTACTTGAAATTTTCACCATCGATCAGATTGTTCGCGTTGACGGTTGCTTCAAAACCGGTCGAGCTGATGGTAGCCACGTTGGCGATCGTCCGGCTGGAGAGGTTCGGCGGAACCGGTACGGTCAGGGCCAGGATCAGATCTTTCGTATTGCGGTTGTAAAAATCGAGCGAGCCCTGTAGTTTATAACCGGCGAAGGCGTAATCCAGGCCGACGTTAAATTCTCCCTTTTCTTCCCATTTCAGATCCGGATTGGCATTGCGCACCGGGCCGTAGCTGGGTACGTAGTTGCCATTGTAAAAGAAGCGGGCACCTGGCTCATACGTACGGCGATACAGGGAGTTTTGGCCGGGCTGGTTGCCCGTTACCCCGTAGCCGGCGCGCAGTTTGAGTTGATCCACCCCCCCTACTTCCGCAAATTTCGTGACGTCGACGCCCGCGCTGAAGAAGGGGAATAGACCCCACTTGTTGTTTGGACCGAAGCGGGTCGAACCTTCGCGGCGCAGACCGGCGGAGGCAAAGAATTTGTCGTCAATGTTGAACGAAGCGCGACCGAAGAAAGCGATCAGGCGGCTTTCGTTCTTGTAGCCGTACACGCCCGCCAGGCCGCGGCTAACATCCAGGAAAGAACCCAGGCTGGCGTTGGTGAATTCATTAGAGATGATGTTTCCCGCTGCTATACCCAGACCCTCGTAGTTAAACTGCTGGAAGGAGTAGCCACCCAGCAATTTAAAATCGCTGTTATTGCCAAACTTGCGGGTGTAATTGCCGGTCAGTTCCAGCGTGTTGATGATGTCGTTGGCGGTGCCCTGACTACCAAAGCCGTTGCGTTCAGCGCCCCTAAACTTGCTCTGCTTGCTGTAAAACTCGCTGAACGTCTCGGTTTTGCGCTCCTGCGCCAGCGTCAGGCCGGCCACTAAACCGGAGACGATCTCGAAATCGGCGTGGGCGTTGCCCAACAAACGATTGACTTTACCCCGGTTGAAGTTTTGCTCGATCATCGCCACCGGATTCAAATAGTCGAACAGGTCTTTTTCCACATACCCGTTGTATCTGGTAAATTCCGCATCCGAACTTCTGATTTCAGCCGTTGGATTGGAGATTACCGCATAGCGGAAAGCCTCCAGGAAGCTGTAATCGGCATCTTTGGTGGTCAAGGCCAGGTTCCCGTTGATCGTCAGCCGGTTGTTCAACATTTTCTGGTTGAAGTTCAGGCCGGCGTTGTACTGCTTGAAGCCGGTGGTACGCAGGATACCGTCCACATCGCGGAAGTTGAACGACACGCGGTAAGCACCGTTGCCCATGCCGCCGGAAAGACCCAGGTTATGCACCTGCGATACGCCGGTTTGCGTGATCTCGTCGAACCAATCGGTATCCGCATTGCTATTGGGCGACAGGTCGTCACCCCCCAGCTCCACGAAGCGCGCGGCGTTCAAAGTGTTGTAGCGGTTGGCCACCTGATCAAGCGCCACGAAGCCATTGTAATCGGCGGTCGTGCGACCGGCCGTACCTTTCTTGGTGGTCACCAGGATGACGCCGGCCGAAGCACGGGTGCCGTAGATAGCAGCCGCCGAGCCGTCCTTCAGTACGTCGATGGACGCAATGTCGTTCGGGTCCACCAGGCTGAGGCTCACGCCTGGTACCCCGTCCAGCACCACGAGGGGCGACTGGCCGGCCGACAGCGAGGACAGGCCGCGCAGACGGATGGTGAATTCGCCGTTCGGGTCGGAACCCGGACGACCAATGCTCACCCCGGCCACTTTGCCCTGGATGAGTTGCGCGGCGCTGGTGATGTTACCACCGTTGAAGTCTTCCCTTTTCAGGGAGGCGACCGCGCTGGTCACTTCCTTCGACTTAATGGTACCATATCCGACCACGACCACTTCGTCCAGCACGGTGCCGGGCTTCATGGCGACTTCCACCACGTCGGAAGCGGTCAGGTCAATCAACTGCTCGGCGTAGCCGGTGTAGGCAAAACGCAGCTGTGTGCTGCCCTCGGGGACTTCCACCGAGAAATTGCCGTCAATGTCCGTAGAGGCACCGCGCGTCGTGCCGACTACCGATACGGTTGCACCGATCAGGCCTTCGCCGCTCTCTGCGTCGGTTGCCTTCCCTTTTACGGTGCGCTGGGCCAAAGCGGCAGTACCAAACAGCAGAAGAACCGCCATCAGGAAGCCACATTTGGTAAATGTGTGCAAAAACTTCATACGAGAATGAGTTTAATGTAGTGAAAATTAATCTGATCACAAAATGTGAAAGCCAATATGCAGGCCTTTGGGAAAACTGGATTACTATCTTGTTAACCATTCAGGACGAATGGCCAAGCAAGATTTAATTTGGCTGGACGGCGGACGGTAGGTAGCAACAAGGCGTGTGGTGGAAACGCTTAGAAGCGGCTAAGGTAGTAATTCGTCGGTGATACCCACAAAGCCTTTTTTCAAATTTTTTGTGGTATGCGAATTTCAAAATTTTATTATGGGCCAGCAAACAAGGCACTCATTCTCACTGATTTAGCCTCGCTTGCGTATTCCGAATAAAAATTTTTATTCCATTGCCTACTTTTGCCCCTCAATTCTGCCCAATTATGCCCAACCTATTTGCCCGTCGCCTTCCCGCCGAATGGGAATTACAAAGTGCCGTTCAACTTACTTTTCCGCACCGCAATACCGACTGGGCACCCAACTTGGAGGAAGTACTGCCCTGCTTCGTGGCCATAGCCGAGGCCATCAGCCGTTTCCAGCCAGTACTGATCGTCTGTCAAGACCCTGGCATCCTCCGCCCGTTGCTACAAAATGCCCGCCTCGGCAATCTGCACTTCGCCATTGCCGACTCCAACGACACTTGGGCGCGCGATCACGGTGCCATCAGTGTGGAAGAGGACGGGCAGGTACTCCTGCTCGACTTTGTGTTCAATGGCTGGGGCCTCAAGTTCCCAGCCGACAAGGATAACCTGATTACCCGCACCTTATATAATGCAGGTGTGTTGCGTGGTGCCTTCCAACCCGGTGGTCTGGTGCTGGAAGGCGGCGGTATCGAGAGCGATGGACAAGGCACCCTGCTCACCACCACCGAGTGCATGCTGTCGCCCAACCGCAACCCGCACTTAAACAAAGCCCAACTTGAGAAAGAACTTCATACGCTCTTCGGCCTTGACCGGGTGCTGTGGCTCCACCACGGCTACCTCGTCGGCGACGACACCGATTCGCACATTGACACCCTGGCCCGGTTTTGCAACCCCACGACCATCGCTTACGTTCGTTGCACCGATCCGTCCGATGAGCATTTCGATGCGCTGCAGCGCATGGAAGCCGAATTGCACACTTTCCGTACTGCCGCTGGTGTTCCATATCATTTGGTACCCCTGCCCTGGCCCGACGCTTGCTACGATTCCGAAGGCCAACGCCTGCCCGCTACTTATGCCAACTTCCTGATCATCAATGGCGCAGTATTGGTACCCACTTACGAGGTGCCGCAAGACGCGGAAGCTTTGCACATTGTGCAGCAATTGTTCCCCGACCGCAGGGTCGTGGGCATTGACTGCCGACCGCTCATTCTCCAGCACGGATCGCTGCATTGCGTGACGATGCAGTATCCGGCGGGGGTGGTTGGTTGGGAAGAAGTTGAGCGGGGTTTAGAAAAAGGTTGAGCAGGGTTGAGGAGAAGGGTTGGAAAAAAACACCTTCTTTGCCTCACTCGCATCACGCAGTAGAAGAGCAAATGGTTGGGTGGTTTTGAAAAAAGATTTCGCTTGCTGTTTCCTGCATGACCAAAATGGCCAGCACAGATCAATCTACATAGGTTTCCCGAATAACCCGTTTGATTTCGGCCACCTCCAACTCAGCGATGAAGCCGTTGACGCTCAAAATGCGCTCTTTAGCAATGGTACGGATTTGATCGAGAGCTACCCAACCTTTGTATTTGACACTTTCCACAAAAACCCGGGTCGGGTAGGGCTTAGAAGCAGAAGTGATGGGGGCAATGACTATGATGTTTAAGTGTTGGTTCACTTCGTCTGGCGAGACAATGAGGCAGGGACGAGTCTTAGTCATCTCGCTCCCCAAAGTTGGGGCGAGATTGACAATGGCGATTTGGTACTGTTTCATTGCCGATCAGTTGTCTAGGTTTTCGTCCTCAAACACATCGGGAATCAACAATTGATCGTCTTCCTGCTCACGCATAGACCTAAAGGCCGCCTCCCAACCTTGGCGGGCTTTTTTTATTGGGCGAATGATGATGCAGTCTGGCTCCAAGATTAGCTCTACGCTATCGCTAATATTGTACTTTTTAAGCAAAATCTTGTTTAAACGAATGCCCTTAGAATTGCCGACTTTGATGACTGGTATGTGCATAAATTAAAAATGTATTTACAAAGTAAGTACAAAAATAGGGCGGGGTCTTTAAATTCCAACCTTTAAATTGAATATTTTTTTGAACCACTTCCTTGAATTTTTTAAACCCTTTTTTAAAATACCATGTCCAAATCAACTTTGACTGTCGGCTTGGTGCAGCAGGCAAACTCCGGCGACCGGCAGGCCAACCTAGAGAAGTCCCTGCGTGGCATCGAGGAATGCGTGGCGCAGGGTGCCCAGTTGGTGGTGCTACAGGAGCTGCACTGTGGGCTGTATTTCTGCCAGTCGGAGGATACCACCAGGTTCGATGAGGCGAGACCGATACCAGGTGCTGATACGGAGGTATTTGGAGCTGCCGCTCGCCAGCACAGCGTAGTGGTGGTGGCCTCGCTCTTTGAAAAACGGGCCCCCGGGCTGTACCACAATACCGCCGTAGTGTTTGAAAAAGATGGCTCAATGGCCGGGAAATATCGAAAGATGCACATCCCCGATGACCCAGCCTATTACGAGAAGTTCTACTTCACGCCCGGCGACCTGGGTTTTCACCCCATCCAGACTTCGGTGGGCAAATTGGGCGTACTGGTTTGTTGGGATCAGTGGTATCCCGAAGCGGCCCGGCTGATGGCTTTGGCCGGGGCTGAACTGCTGATTTATCCCACGGCTATTGGTTGGGAAAGCAGCGATGCGCAAACCGAAAAAGAGCGTCAGCACGGTGCCTGGTTCACCATCCAACGTGGTCATGCGGTGGCCAATGGATTACCAGTGGTGACGGTGAACCGCACCGGCTACGAACCGGATCCGACCGGAGTAACGGGCGGTATTCAGTTCTGGGGACAGAGCTTTGTGGCCGGGCCACAGGGAGAAATACTGTACTTGGCCTCGCCCGACCGGGAGGAGAACGTAGTGGTTGAGATCGACAAGCAGCGCACCGAGGAGGTGCGCCGCATCTGGCCATTTTTCCGCGACCGACGCATCGACTTTTATGCGGGACTGACGCAGCGGTACCTGGACCAGGGGTAACTCAAAAGGCAAAAAGGCAAAAAGGCAATAGACAACAAAAGGCAACAGGCAGATCATATTTGCCTATTGCCAGTTGTTTATTGCCTTTTTGGCCATTACGCCAACCTTTCAATATCGCGGATCAGAATACTCTTGCGATTGAAGTAAATGAGGTTGGACTTGCGCAGGTCGTTCATCACCGAGGTCACCGTCTGGCGGCTGGTGCCAGTCAGGTTGGCGATGTCCTGCTGCGTCAGGTGGTGCTTCACCAGGGTTTCGTAGCCCACGCGGTGGCCTTCCTTACCTGCGGTGTCCACCAGGAACTCGATGATCCGCTCGCGGGCATCCTTCAGCACCAGTTTGATCAAGCGTTCTTCCACTCGTTGCAGACGGCTGGTCAAGTGCTGTAGGCAGGCGAACAATAGGCGCTGATTCTGATGCATTAGGTCGTGGAAGGCTTCCAGCCTGATGCTCAGGCACACCGCACCATCGTGCAGGGCTTGGCCAAACTCGCTGTGCTGTACTTCTCCCGCCAAGGCGAGGTCGCCGAACAGCATTTGCGGATGCAGGATTTCCTTGATCACTTCCCGGCCGTCTTGGGCGAAGGTACCCAGCTTGACCCGCCCTTCCATCAACAGGAAGAGGTGGTCAGCGGGTTCATCTGGCATAAAGACAAAAGCGTACTTTTCAACGCGTCGCAAGTGGGTACTACTTGCCAAGCGTTCCAATTCGTGGTTGTCCAAACAGTCCAACAGGGACAGTTGACGGAGAACTTTTACTTTGTTTGGCAAATCCATGGCGGTGTAAATTCTGATAATCGGTAATCGGTGGGATGACCTCGTTTTGGATGCTACAAACATATTGGCTATTGCCAGGGAATAAAAGGACATTTTTGGCAATTTGTCACCCAAAAGAGGATAGGTTTTTAGTTATTAAAATATTGATTATCAATTACTTAAAAGGATTTTTTCTTTCAAAAAATGAACATTTTGATGCGCGCAATGGGTTAGTCCATCGGCAGTGGACAGTAAAAAGTACTCGAAAGCGGCTCCGCTACTTACCTTTGCCTATGCTTTTTTCTGGCAAATCTGCTTGCATCTTGCCCATTGCTTTTTTTGCCTTGCTCATTGATTCGGCTACCCATCTCATGAAGAAGTTCCTGTTTTTGCTAACGGTTGTTTGTTTTTTTACCAACCCTGCTGCGGCAGAAGTAATTACCCTGACCGAAAGAATCGCATCGGATAGCAGTGGCAGCGGTGGCGACGCCTGCAACAACCCTATCCTGCTCACCTCCGCTACTGTACTGAATACCCCCTGCGGTACTGGTACCGGCGGGATCATCCTGGAAGTGCAGGGTGGCAATTTCAACTACCAATTCAACTGGTCGCCCAACGTATCGAGCGGCAACTTGGCTTTCAACCTGTCCGCCGGTACTTACGCAATACATATAGTGCGTAACAGCCAGCCCGATTGCACATTGGACACCACGATCATTGTCAACAATTCCAATGGCCCGGAAGTCGACATCAGCGATGTAAAACCCGCTACGTGCCTGTTGGCCAATGGCCAGGCAACCCTGTCCCCCAGTAGCTTACAGTACGCCTGGAGCAATGGTGCCACTGGGGCGACGGTCAATAATCTGGCGGGCGGCTGCTACTACGTGACGGCTACAGAGCCTACCATGGGCTGTTTTGCCATCCTGCGGGTCTGCATACCGCGCGTCAATAATCTGCAAACGGATTATACCATTCTGAAACAAGCCAAATGCGGACGACCCACTGGCATTGTTCAACTGACGGTGACCGGGGGATCGGGCAATTATACGTACAGTCTGGGCAGTGGTGGTCCTTACCTGACTGGCTTGTTGCCCGGCTCTTACACCAATATCATTAAGGACAATGCCTCGGTATGTGTCGATACGGTGTCATTTGTCGTGCCGAACTTGAACGTATCCGGGTCAATAGGGCTGACGATCTACGATGTGAAATGCCCCGGCGGAAAGGATGGCTACGTGGATTTTCAGGTGACGGCCGGCGAGAATTTTTTACTGCCTTATACTTTTGCGCTGCGCGACAGCAGCGGCAACGAGACGCTCCCGGTCTTTCCCGGCAATCTGGCGGCCGGCCCGTACAGCCTGTACATTACCGATGCCGACAGCTGCACCTTGCCGACCTCTACCTTTATTATTGACGAACCACCGCCTTTTTCCGTGGAAAAATCCACTGCTCCACAAACTTGTACCGAGGGTGGCCAAATCCTGCTCACGTTGAGCGGGAGCAATAGTGGCTTCACCGTGGATTGGGCAGACCTGCCTGGTACGGATGATGGCAAAGATCGCCTGAACCTGGCCGCTGGCCGCTATTCAGCGACCGTGTACGACCGATTGTTCTGCCAATACTCCTTGGATACCGTGCTAATCGCCCAGGAGTGTGCTGCCTCCAACACGCTGTACCGGATAGTGGCGGCCAATACTGCCGACACTTTTTGCCTGGATTTGCCCATCGGGGTAGCAGCGGCAGAAGCTAATTTTGCCTTGGTCGATGGCGGCATTTCGGGCAGCTCAGCGTTTGGCAACTGGATATTAAAACCCAATGGCTGCCTGATTTATACCGCCAAGGCCACTACCGGCCACGCGCTGGACACGATTTGCATTGCCGAAACGATAAACATTGCTGGCTTGAGCCAAATGTTCTGCATTATCGTGAGCATTACCGCAACGGTACCAACGGAGCAAATAATCTATTTCTCCGTACTGGCCCAACAGGGGGCCACGGCCTGCGGCAATGTCCCACCTGGTATTGCACTGCCAACCATCAATCTATTGAATATCAATGGCTTGAATGGCACGAGCGGCAGCTACGGCAGCTATGCCATCAACCCCACCAATGCTTGCATCGCTTTCCAGGCTTTTGGGCAGCCGGGTTACAACGTAGACGACATCGGGGTAGCGGTTTGCGGCGGCAGCCCGTTCCACTGCACGGTGATCCATTATGTGCCTACGGTGTTGCCGCCTGCCTCCTGCATCGGTGCCA
>JAYUXG010000414.1:0-3716 GCA_043753125.1 Saprospirales bacterium
CTAATCCTGGCTGGTGACTGGCAAGCACCCGGTACCTGCAAGCCCGGCACCATCCGAGTAACCAAAGTTAATAAAGCCCGAGCGAAAGTATCTGCCAAGCCTGAATCGTCCCTACGCAAAGTGGAAACCAAAGAAGTAGTACAAGTTGTCGCGGGGGAAGTGCTGGTAGAGATTTGGGACCATGAAAAAGAGGATGGCGATATAGCTTCGATCAGTCTGAATGGGGAGGTAATTCTAAAAAACCATTTAGTAACCGTTCAGAAACATCAGTTCCGCATGGCGTTGCAGCCCGGCAAGAATATGCTGGTGTTGTTCGCCGAAAACCTGGGTACGCGCCCCCCAAATACTGCCGCCATCACTATTTTTTACGATGGCAAGACCAAAACAGTGGTGCTGAATTCGGACAAAACCAAGAGCGAAGCGATTGAAATCAACCATTAGTTTTTATTTTACTTCCCAACGGTTGTTCTTCTTGTCCACATCCGGGACATAAGTGCTGCCTAATACTAGGTTCTTAACGACTTTACTAGAGGCAAATCTAATTTTCACTGTCTGCTCACCCTTTTCCCACACCGCGATAGAGTGGTGTATCTTTTGCGTGGAGCCATCGGCAAACGTCACCGTCAAATCCACCGGTACGGGCTTGCTACCTTTAGATTCTACCAGCACCAAGTGTTCTTTTTTATTGGAACTATACTTAACAATGGCCAGATCAGGCATACCATCGTCGAAAAACCAACGCTTCCAAAACCAGTTCAGGTTCCGGCCCGCCCCGGCGTTCATACTATAGAAGAAATCGTAGGGCATCGGGTGCTTGCCGTTCCAGTCACGGATATAGTGGTGCAGGGCTTGATAGAACAGGTCATCGCCAAGCAAATCCTTGACGTACAGATAACCCAAGGCTGGTTTGGGGTAAGAATTGATGAACATGGACACACCGTATTCTTGGGTGGTCGGTGTCATAATGGGCAGGTCCGATTCGGTGCCAGCGGAACTTTCATAAGGGCCTACCCCATAGTCATCCACAATGCTCGAATCAATCATCGGCGAAATAAGCCACTCGCCGGTGGTGGCCCAACCCTCATCCATCCACCCATATTTGGTCTCATTCGTGCCCATGTAAAAAGGAAACATGGTGTGAAAAATCTCGTGGTCGGTCAGTTCGATGGCCTCGGCGCGGTCTTCTACCGGGTTGTCGTTCACCATCATCGGGTATTCCATCTGGTCGAGGCCGTCAAAAATGGTTTCGTGCGAGTAGGGAAAAGGCCAGCGCGGAAATCGGAAACTCATCGCCTCTACTGTCTTGCGCGCAAAATCAATCACTTCGTAGTAGTCGCGGTGGCGGGGATGGAACACCGCATCCACTCGCGTGCGGCGACCCGTCCCCTTGTCCACCACCAGGCTGCTGGATTTCCACAGGTACTGCTTACTGATCGCAAATACTGCATCGGTAACGTTTTTAGCCTCAAAATGGAAGGTGTTTTCCGGTCGCTGCGCAGTAATGTTTCCCGTTTCTAGGTCAACACTGTCAATAATGTTCGTCACGTCATCCGACTTTTCCGCTGTGGCAATGCGCTGGCAATAAGTGGGTGCGAACACCTCCGCGCAGTTGGTCAAATCGCCGGTAGCCCACACTACATAGTCCTTGGGTACCGTAATCGCCATCTTGAAATCGCAAAAATCGTTGTAAAATTCCTGCGTACCCAGGTACGGGTGACGGTTCCAGCCGTCTAGGTCGTCGTACACCGCGATGCGCGGGAAAAAATAGGCCACAAACCAGGCACTGCTGTCAATCGCACCCGTACGCATGTGCGAAGTCTGGTTTAAGATATAGTTATAAGCAATACTAAATTGAATCGTCTGCTGCGGCAACAAAGGCTTGATCCGCACCGACATGTTGGTGCCCTGCTCCCGTATATCCGTCGGTTTTTGTGCCTCGCCGTTCACTATCAACTGGCTGATTTGTACGCCCTCCGTGAGGTCTCCCGGCTCGATGTTCACCAAGCGCGGCACCCCTTGCTTATACAAGTTGGGATAGAGTTTGAACAAAATTTCCCGCAAAGTATCAGGACTACGATTGGTGTAGACTAGCTCTGCCTCTCCCTTGACCATGCGGGTGGTCGGGTCGAAGCGCACCCGCAGATCGTAGGTGGCAAAATTCTGCCAGTAGTTTTTCCCTGGCGCACCGCTGGTACTCCGGGTGCCTGAGTCGAAAGCCGCCTGGATGTTGCGAGGCACTGGCAGCGTTTCCTGAGCCGGCAACTGGACAGCAAGACACACGAGACAACTGGCGGAGAATAGTTTTAAAGTGGTCATATTTAATTGAGCAAATGTATAGTGTGTATATGGTTTAGGGACATTAATTGCGCACGCTGAAGCGGAAAACAGGCTTGGCATAAGTTTTTAGGCAATTCCATCGAACTAAAACCTAACTGTTATGAACGTCAAGCGATTATTCGGAATGATACTGACCGTACTCGGTATTGTCGGCCTTATTTACGCGGCCTATATTTTTATGAACACCTCTGGCAGTGGCCGGAATATGAAATCACTGGCCATGTACGCTATATTGGGTGCCGTGTTTTTCTTTGCCGGCATTGGTCTGGTAAAAACCATTAAGGACACGGACGCGCCTTCATCGCAGGTATAAAAGGCGGTTTGGCAGTCATTATTGCCCACTTATCCAGCGCACGATCATAGACGATCTGCTCGAACGGGCATTTTAGACAGTAGTGTACCCATTTCGTCTTGCCGGAATGGGTGCATTGTCATTGTTACCCAATATTCAATCTTTTATCTCCAATTCCGCTACCAGAAAGTTGGCCAGTTTGGCCGCATTCACCTGCTCTATAGGGTGCTTTACGCCTTCCAACCGTTGAAATTTTCCATGTAGAATTCGCTCTGCCACCCGGCGACTCTCCTCGGCAGTCACTACATTGTCCAGTTCGCCCCAGCCAATGGTGACGGGACAAGTGATTTTATCGAACATCTCGGTGGTCAGGCCAAGGCCGCTACCAAGGTCGCGCAAAAACGCATTTGTGTATTGGCAAACCAATTTCCAATCGGCGGGTGCGTGGACCTGGGCCAACAGGTCGGCAAAGACCGGGACTTTGGACTGGATTTTTTCTGGATCGAACCGTTGGCCCATGTCCGCTGCCACTTCGGGCGACCAGTCCATTTTGGTGCCTAAGGTGACTACTTGGTTTATCCGTGTCGGATGTTCAGCAGCCAAGCCGAGGGCCACGTAGCCGCCCATTGAGTAGCCAAATATATTGGCCTCCGGCACGTAATACTCGTCCAAAAACTGCAGGACCGCTTCGGAAAAAAGCCGCATCGAAAATAGTTCCCGTACTGGCGAGCCTCCATGACCAGGAAAATTTAACGCATATACTGGCCAATCGGCAGGCAAATGCTGTAGCAAGGGCTGGAATTGGGCAGCACTGCCGAGTGCCCCGTGCAATAGAAGTAAAGGAATCACTGCTTTTAAATTTTCCCCCAATGTATGGTGTTTAAGAATTGGTTTACAAGAAGTCACCAATCTCTTATGTGGGTTTGTGGTTCAGCAAGCCTGTACAGGGCAAAACCTGAAGCGGAAAACAAACGCAAAGCCGCCCGACGAGTAAGATGCTTAAACTGTCAGCGACTGGCAGTTGTTACCAGCAAATGACCAGATTCTGAAAAGGAAAGCCGACCTTTGCTTTATCCTTACTGTCTCC
>JAYUXG010000415.1:0-3697 GCA_043753125.1 Saprospirales bacterium
CTCAAACCGGGCATTTTTAGGCAGGGGCCTCCAGGGGAACCAACCCTTGATAGTGCCATGATTGACCCATTTGGGGTGCGTGCGCAACGTCCGGTAGGCCAATCCATCTTCCAGGTAAGCGGTGTCGATCCGCACAAATCCACGGTCGTCACCATCGCTGCCCTGCCAGGGCAGGTCCGCACTGTTACGGGTATTGTCGGCGTCAGTCAATTCGGCACCGGCCCAGCGGGCACTGGCCGCCAAATCCAACAGCTCAATCCGTTGTGGCGTGGTCGGCTTTTCCCAGCCAAAAAATTGGGCTTCCAAAGCAAGTGGTGCTCCGAGCGTAGGATCTTTCATCGTCCTGTACCACAAGCCCAGAGAATCCTTGGCGATTGGAACGACGATTTCAAAATCCGCTGTGGCGGGATTTAGCATAGTGCTTACCTGCACCGGCGTGTCTATGTTTTCGATTTTGAGGGTAATGGTTCCATTGAGATAAGGAACAGGGATGGGCGAAAAGGTCAAAGTGTTGTCGGCTCGCTCCCGTATTTGCCGAACAGCTTCTGGCTCGCTCTTGCGGAAACGCAGGGTGAGATCACCCTTGTACACATCCTTCCCGCCAGCATCGATGCCATCTTTGTAACACTTGAATCGAAAGCCTCCTTCCGCAGGTGTTTTGAGAGAGATGATCGGAAAATACCACTTCTGGTTGGCATTGTTGTTATCATCATAATACCCCTCTGCTCGCAGTGGAAGCACCGGCAGGCTTTGTAATCCCTCCGAGAGGAGCGAGAACAAACGCAGATCGTAGAACTTTTGCCCAACTCCCCATTGGGATTCGATCAGTGTCCCGGTAGGATAGTGCCTGATTGGGATGTTATCACCTAAGACTACCGGCGATGTGTCGACCCATTGCCAAGGGGACGTATGGACCAATACAACAGGCGATGGATTGGTTACCACCTGTGTTATGATTTTCGGACCGCCAAGCGAAGTCGCGGTGTCAATTCTTATTTTGCTCATGTGGAGAATCAGGTGTAAGGATGAGAAAATATTGGCAAGCAGGGCTATTGGCATTCAGCGTCATAGTACCTTGGTACTGTTGGGTTGCCACGGACGCATCGGCAGCACTGACCCGGATAAAGAGTTGGATTGCTTTGGAACCTACCGGCCAAGAAAAAGCGGTTTGATAGTGTCGCCCTGCGGTCTGGGCATCCCAGATCAATGGGACTGCCGATTTGGAGGACTCTCCCTGGCAGATGTATGACGCTGAATTGCGGCGCAACCAATTGCCCTTGGTATCGGGGTAGCCTATTTCCAAGGTGACATTGCGGATAGCATTTGGGAAATCTGACAGGAAGGTGGCAGTCACCACAGCTTTCTTAAACATCGCACTGGTCACGCCCGCTGGCCATTGAAAATTGGCTGGTACCGGATTAATGTCTTCTATCCGGGCGTCTATGCGCAGTGCTGGCGCGTGTTGATCCCAAAGCGGGGAAAAAATGTTTTCCATGATTGTATGTTTGGAGGTAGTAAAGCCAAGCAACCCGGCGCATCCATCGCGTATGCGCCGGGTGCTTGACAGATGAATTATGCCTCTACTTCGATGCCCAAGTATTCCATCACCTTCGGCAGCAGTGCTTCTGGCACGTCGGGCATGGAGACGCTGAGCGGGACGTTGCGGCCACGAGCCGGGCCATCCAGCAGGCCACTGGACCATTTCAGTTTTTTGGCCAATACGTTCGGGCCAGCCAGGGTCACATCCACCCGGTATTTCCACTCGCGAATGTCTTCCGGCTTGGCGTAGTAGATTTCCCAGTTGTAGGTGGGTGCACCGTCTTCGGTGTTTTTCTCGTTGAACTCAAACATTTCGTCGGGCATCCCACTCACTTTGCAAGTGACGACCACTTTCATTTTGGGTGGCAACGGGGCATCATCCAGACTGATCTTTACACCGAACTTACCGGCCGATTCGCCGCGTGCTTCCAAAATGCGCTCTTCCGTTACCTCTTCGATGGTGACGGTATTCACCATCACGTTGGGCATTTCCTTGAAGCGGATGTGCTTTTTGACGTACACCTTGTTTTGCTGGTCAGCGGGGAGATTCCGCTGGCGCATGAAGTCGAAAATGTACAGACGGTCTTGGGTACCCTTGTCCCAGAAAGCGGGTTCAGCATTCTCCGAGATTTCCGTGTCGGCATTGTTCTCCTTGTACTTGCCAGAAGATTTCCAGACGATATTACCTTGGCTGTCCGGGTACCCCACTTGGAGATCGATGCGGTGGATGGGGTCGCCATCCGAGCCGTTTTCGCCCCAATTGGCATTGCAGGAGCCTACCACGTGTACTTTGCGGAAGCCTTCGTCCAGTGCCACCAGCGAGAAATACAGTTTTTCGCGCTCCGGGTCTTGCTTGATCTCGCTGGCCAAGCCTTGGAGATTAGAGGAGATTTTGGTGCTGCGCAGCACGGTCAGCTGCCTTTTTTCATTGTATTCCAGGTTGAGGGTGCTGCGGTCTTTGCGGAACTTAACGGCACCGCTTGCATTCCAGAACCACCAGCCCTTGTCCTGGGCCTTGGCAGGCTCTACTTCTGGGGCGGCGGGTTCCAGGATGGCCTTGGAGGCCTGTTCCATAAACATCTTAACGATGGCTTCTTTGTACTCCTCCAGCTGCTTCTCTTTTTCCGCGGTGATGAACTCGCCATCAATGGTCATTTCTACATGGATGACCCCCGATTTCCGCATATTGTTCCATTCAGCGGCTACGTCGGCACTGGCAAAGAAATAGCGCCCGGAAAAGGCCACGGAAAGGTGCTCATAGACCGATTCCCAGTTGCCGGTGATGCGCAGGGTGAATGGCTGGGTGTGGATCTTGAACTTGACGTAGTTTTCCACCACGATGTTCGATTCGCCGGACAGCGCGGCAGCCTTGACCATCTGTACCGGGATGCTGCCCAACATGACAGAATAGGCATTGGTACCAGTGGGGCTCAAGTTGGCTTCGCCTTCGCCCTGCACCACAAATGCGCCCATCGGCGGGCCATAAGCAGCGGGCAGGTTTGCCATGTTCATCAGGTCATGGACCACCGTCGTGGCTTGGGTGACCTGCACCGGGCCAATGACGATGGGCGGCAGGGCACTGTTCCAGCCTAATAGTTGCGAGTTGGCAAACCGTGCCTCGAGATCGGCCTGGAGGCTGGCCTTGATCTTAGCCATGACGGACTCATCGTTGGCCATGGTAGTACTGAAAGTCAGGAAACCGCCGGCCACTTCGAGGTCCTGTGGGGTGCCGATGTTGCCGTCTTTGGTCAGTATTCCTGCAAACTCTTGCAAGTGGAACTTGAACTGTTTCTGGCCGTTGATAAAATCTTTGGCCAAATAAAGTCTTTCCGGCACGTAATAGAAATGCATGGGCATTCCCGTTTGCCGCATAAGATCGTTGTTGACGTCCGGATAAAAGACCATGGAAAAATCCACACCGTCTTTATCTTGGACCAGTACGCGCAATTCTGCGCCGATGTTGATGGCCCCACCTGGTTCGGGGCGTCTGAAAATGGACATGATTTTGAAAGTTTTTAAATGATTACATTGTTTTTTGCATAGCCGTCCAGCCCCACGTCCGGATCGCAGGTGGTTGGTTGTATGCGAAATGGTTAATGCTGGAACCGCAGTGAGATGAGTTATACCTGTTGTGCTGCGTTCATGGTACAAATGTGCG
>JAYUXG010000416.1:0-3696 GCA_043753125.1 Saprospirales bacterium
TACGAAGGATGGGAAGTAAAACTGCGTGATGGCACGGTGGTCAAGACTCTCATCGCCAGCCAGACCGAAAAGGAGCTGGTGTTAAAAATGCCCAGCGGAGAGTTGCGGACCCATCAGATGAAGGATGTGAAAAGCAAGAGGCAGCTACCTGAATCATTGATGCCCACCGGTTTTCACTACGCCATGGACAACCAGCAACTAGCAGATCTGGTGGAATACCTGACCGGGCTGGGAAAGTAGATTAGGAACTAGTTAAGAGTGGAGGGGTTGAGAATGTTTTGATTGCCAGTCCATCATAAATCTATTCTGCAGGTAGGTCCATGCCTTTGGCACTATTTGCAGCAACAAGAACGGTGTAGGACAAACAGCGTCCAACGATCAATCGGTACGAAAAAGATATCGGATGCAAACCATCATCGAGAAAATAGATCAACTTTGGGCAGACTACCAGCAGCACCAGCCTTTGTCTCCCGAAAACCGCCAGCAACTGGAAAAAAAGTTTCGCTTGGAATTCAACTATAATTCCAATCATTTGGAAGGCAATACCCTTACCTATGGAGAAACGGAGTTGGTGCTTAATTTTCGATAATACCAAAGGTAGGCATAGCTGGCGCGAATATCAGGAGATGATGGCACACGACGTGGCTTACCAGTTGGTACAGCAATGGGCCAAAGACCCACGCCCACTGGCGGAAGCGGATATAAAAAACCTCAACAAAATTATCCTGAGCCAACCATTTTGGAAAGATGCCATCACACCCGATGGCCAAACTACCAGACGCCTGATTACCATCGGAGAATACAAACAGCAGCCCAACTCGGTGCGTTTGACCAATGGAGAGATGTTCGAGTACGCCTCTCTCACCGACACGCCCATCTTAATGGGCGAGTTAGTGCAATGGTATAATGCACAGACTAAAAACGACGCTGCACATCCAGATTTTCAGGATTGGTTGTTCCGGCATACGAGGTCAACTCTCGAAAACGAGGCGCATCCATTATTACTAGCGGCACTACTACACTATAAATTTGTACGGATACATCCTTTTGATGACGGCAACGGACGCATAGTCAGGTTATTGATGAATTACGTACTGTTAACTATTGGTTTACCGGCCGTGGTCATTAAATCGGCGGACAAGAAAAACTACCTCCGTGCCTTGAATACCGCCGATGCAGGTGACACGCAGACTTTTGTAAATTACATCGGTGAACAACTGATTTGGAGCCTGGAACTCACCATAAAAGCCGCGAAGGGCGAAAATGTAGAGGAAATGAACGATCTGGACAAGGAACTCGTCTTACTGCAAAAGCAATTGGCTGAAAAAACGGTGCTGACGGTGCAAGCAACCCCTGAAATTGTGGTTGAAACTTTTTACCAGAACTTGGTGCCGCTTTTCATAATGTTGGAAGAAAAACTTAACACTCTTGCACCTTATTTTTTTGAAATCCAAAGGGATTTGCAAATTCAAGTCTGGGGTAAACAATCAACTGCCCATGGGATTCCTATGAACTCAGATGAATGGTATAATTATTTTGCAGAACCATATGACAAATATCTCATAAAAACAAATGAACGAGTAAATAATATACGGTATAGTTATATTTTAAGAGGATTTAAAAGCAGTATAGCGGCCAATAATTATACAGTTTACATAGAAACTGTATTCAGCGATTACAATTTTACCATCCAACCATCAGTAGGCGAGATAAATTCTTTCCAATTTCCCTATGAATACCAACTCTCCAAGGAAGAAATGCAAAAAATAATTACGCCACTGATAAAGCAGATTATTGAGCAGATAAAAAATATCAGTCGGACATAAGTGCTTGTACACATCTTGTTGGGTGGCCCATCCCTCCCTTTCAACCGCAAAAACAGCAGTGTAAGCGGGTTTTTTTATGTCGAGCGAAGCCGAGACATCCGCATGGTTTTATTGCCTCCAATGGCTCGGCTTCGCTCGACATGACAGTAGAATCGCTTTCAGTTCAGCCGATTCGGCTGCGAGTATAACAACAAAGTCTGGTCGCCAAAGTACTCCTTGAACGCCAGCGCAAAAGTGCCGGCACTGGAAAAGCCCACCAATTCAGAAATGGTCTGCGGCGAACCGGCGCGTTTTTCCAATAGCACCTTGGCCTTTTCCAAACGCATTTCGCGAATGAGCTGCACGGGTTCCTTGCCGGTCAGTGCCTTTAACTTCTTGACGTAGTGCGTCTTCGTCATCTGCAATTTCTTGGCCATGTCATCGGCCATGAAATCGGGATCGGCGAGATTTTGCTCGATCATCTGCACAGTGCGGGCCAGAAAAGGATCGTCGAGCGTAAGGCGGTTTTCAGAATAATACAAATGTAGAAAACGGGAGAACTGCTCGTGCTTTATCTTGCGGGCGTCGAGCAGGCGTTGTACCGAGGCGTCGAACTCATCGTCGATGACTGGGCGTGTGAACCAGGCATCGGCACCGGCCCGCAGCGCATCGAGTTTGCCCTCGTTGCCAAAGCGGTCGGTCAGCAGCACCACGGGGATGTGGTTTGTTCGTTCCGAGAGCTTTATTTGCCGAACAATGTCGATGCCCGTCTTGCCATTCAATATGGTATCGCAGACGATAAGGTCGGGCAGCAAATGATTGGCCAGATGTAGCCCTTCCGTGTGCGTGGCGGCGGTCTCGATTTGAAAGCGGTCGGCGAGCAAGGATTTAAGGTACATCACCACCTGCCGGTTGGGTTCGATGAGCAGGGCAATCTGTACGGGCTTCGACCCCGTGTACATGACGTATGGATCATGCACAGATGCGGTGGCCGTAGCCTGTTGCACTGCCTCAATGGATTGGTTCAGGGCTGTTTCTTGGGCCTCGTGGCGAAGATTGGCCTGAAGCAAGTCCATTTCCAGTTCCCGCCTCTCCATCCGTTTGCGCCAACGGTCGTTGGTGCGGAAGTTCATAAACAACAAGGCCAAGAACAGCAGGCCAAGGCCGCCCGCCCATAGATAAGCCTCATCGTAATGTACGCGCAGATAGTACGATTGTGCGGCGACTTCGGTCCGGCGCAGGGCAACCAAAGAGTCGAGGCGTTGTTGCATCTGTAGGGCCTCTGCCCGGCGTCGGCGTACCGCCACAGAATCTTGGGCAACGCTGAGCTGTTGCTGGCATAGCAGAGCCAGCGCGGGCAGCTCCCAGCGTCTGCACTCCTTCACTAACACCGTCAGCAGGTCTGCCCGCGTAACAGGATTAGGGTCGTGCAGGGCATCCAGATGGGCCTCATTCAGGAAGCGGGTGGCACTGCGGTCGTCCTCATTGGCTTTGTAAATGCCGGACACTAAAGGGACGGCTTTGGGGGGAATGGGCAGTCGGCTGCGCCGCAGGAAATCGCGAAAGCCCTCGGCTTCCACTTGCGCCTGCTCAAAGTTGGTCGCCTGCGACAGCTGCGACAGCAGTTGCAAGCGGTTGTCCAGCGAATCTTGTATAGCCGTATTTTGCGCGGAAGCCAACCAGCCCGTCGCTAAAAACGTCATTAACAAGCACACCAGATGAAAATGATGATATTTCGGCATCGGGAAAATTTTCAACGCAGCAATTTCAGGCAAAAATAGAAGAATTGCACTAACCCTTTGCCGAAGTGCAGATTTAGAATGAAAATGAAGAAGGTTTGGCCCCGGCAAATCCGTCGCAATCGTCCGCACCGATGTACTTTTGCAGACGG
>JAYUXG010000417.1:0-20939 GCA_043753125.1 Saprospirales bacterium
TTCGACCCCAGTGCCGCTGGCGTGGGCAGCCACACCCTCACCTACTGCGTCGGGACTGGCAATTGCCGGGTCTGCGACACCCGCACCATCGTCGTCAATGACCTGCCAGCGACCAACGCCGGTGCAGATAAGTCTGCCTGCAAGAACGACCAGCCGGTAACGCTGACGGGCATGCCCACTGGCACGGGCGGTGCATGGACGACCACCGGGCCGGGTATTTCCGGCAACACCTTCGACCCCATGCTGGCAGCGGTCGGGCCGCACACCCTGACCTACACCTTCACCGATGCCAACGGCTGCAAAAAGTCTGATGACTTGGTCTTTACCATCAACGCCCTGCCCATCATCGCGGTAAAGGACACTTCTTATTGCAACACCCCCGGCCTCGTCGGACTGCCCTACGCTACGCCCACCGGCGGCACTTGGAGCGGCACGGGCGTAACCGGTAACCAGTTCAACCCCCAGACCACAGGTGGGCCGACTTTTTCTGCCACCTACACCTACACCCATCCGACCACGAATTGCAAGGCCAGTAAGACCGTAACCATCACGGTCACCATACCGACCATCGTGGAGGCCGGGGCGAACGAGGCACTTTGCGTCAGCCTCAACACTTTTAACCTGATGACCGGCGTTTCGCCAGCGGGCGGCACCTGGGCCACCACAAGCAATGGCCTTTCCGGCAACACCTTCGACCCCAGTGCCGCCGGGGTGGGCAGCCACACCCTCACCTACTGCGTCGGCACCGGCAACTGTCGAGTCTGCGACACGCGCACCATCGTCGTCAATGACCTGCCTACGGTCGATGCCGGTCTGGATACTAAAGCCTGCGTGAGCGAGCTATCCACCCCACTGATGGGGATGCCCAGCGGAGCAGGCGGCGTTTGGACGAGTAGCGGCATCGGCATGGTCGCTGGCACAACATTTAAGCCAATGGCCTCTGGTGTAGGTACTTACACGTTGACCTACACTTACACGGACGCCAATGGTTGTAAAAAATCCGACGATCTGATGATCAAGGTAAATCCCCTGCCAATGCCACTGTCAAAAGACACCACCTTTTGCAACACGCCCGGTTTGGTGTTGTTGCCTGTGGCCACGCCAGCGGGCGGCACTTGGACCGGGGTAGGTGTAACCGATCCCAAATTTGATCCCATAGGTGCGGGCGGCGTGGGTACCTACCTGGCCACCTACCATTTTACCGACGGCGAAGGCTGCACCGACAGCACCACGGTGCAAATCGCCGTGATCGACCCCCAACTCGTGGCTGCGGGGCCGGATACCACTCTTTGCATGAGCGTCACCTCCTTTGGTCTAAACACTAATGTTTCACCAATGGGCGGTACGTGGGCCAGTACGGGTAACGGACTCTCCGGGAACAATTTTGATCCCAGTGCTGCCGGGCCAGGTTCTTATACCTTTACTTATAGCGTGGGCACCGGCAATTGTCGGGTAAGCGATACGCGTGTCATTGTCGTCCATAATTTGCCGCAGACCAACGCTGGCCTGGATACGAAGGCCTGCGTTAGTGCTACAGCTATCCCTCTCTCAGGAACGCCCGGTGGTGTGGGTGGAGTCTGGACGAGCAGCGGCAGCGGCTCGGTTGCTGGCACTATGTTTAACCCAATGGCTTCTGGCGTAGGTAATTACACATTGACCTACACTTACACAGACGCCAATGGTTGTAAAAAATCCGACGATCTGACTTTCAAAGTCAACCCTTTGCCGACGCCGCTATCGCATGACACTACCTTTTGCAACACGCCCGGCTTGGTGCTGCTACCCGTGGCCACACCAGTGGGCGGCAACTGGACCGGGGTGGGCGTAACTGATCCCAAATTCAATCCCGTAGGTGCGGGCGGCGTGGGAAATTATCCGGCCACCTACCATTTCACCGACGGCGAGGGCTGCACAGATAGCATCACGGTGCAAATCATAGTCATTGACCCGGTACCTATTCAGGCCGGACCGGATACTTCGTTTTGCGAGAGCATTATTTCCTATAATCTAAATAGCCACGCTTCGCCCGCCAGCGGCGGAACGTGGACCACCTCCGGTGCTGGCCTGAGTGGCAGCACGTTCGACCCACATACCGCAGGGCCAGGTACGCACATATTAGAGTATAGCATTGGTACAGGCAATTGCCAAGTGTTCGATACGCTTTTTATGGAGGTTTTTGCCTTACCAGTGGTAGAGGCTGGAGACGATAGAAAGGCTTGTGTGAGTGAGACGGCGGTAACGCTCAATGGGTCACCTGCCGGTGCCACTGGCACGTGGGTTAGCAGCGGAACGGGGGCAGTGGCGGGCAATATTTTCAATCCAATGGCTTCGGGGGTGGACACTTTCATTCTAACTTATACATTTATCGATGCCCAAGGCTGCCAGAACAGAGATTCCCTATATTTAAAAGTAAATCCTTTGCCAATTCCGGTATCGCACGACACTACATTTTGCCACACGCCTGGTTTGGTACTGTTGCCCGTCGCTACCCCGGTCAACGGATTATGGACTGGCCCTGGCATCTCCGGGTTCCACTTTGACCCAGCCTTGGGGGTAGGCAATTACCCAGCCACCTATCATTACACAGATAGTGAAGGCTGTACGGATAGTACGACGGTGAATATCGCGGTGATTGAGCCGATTGTGCCGTATGCGGGCGTGGACGATACGGTTTGCGTCTATTCCGGGACGCTGCAACTCACCGGATTTACACCCGCGATGGGCGGCACGTGGACCGGGGCCAATGTCACAAATGCGGGTGTATTCGACCCCTTGATGGCGGGCGGTGGCTTGTATCCACTGGTTTATTCGTTTGGGGTGGGCAACTGCAAATTACACGATACGGCACAAATACTGGTTATTTCCGTTGCTGTGGAAGCGGGGCCTGATCGCTCGGCCTGTCTGGCAGATCTACCGTTTGCCCTGAATGGATTTTCACCGACTGGCGGCGTTTGGAGCGGGATGGGCATCAACCCTGCTGGACAGTTTGATCCCAGCCAGGCGGGCGTGGGGCAGCATATTTTGCGCTACGAATTCACGGACCCTATTATTGGTTGCGTTTTTCGCGACTCCTTGACCTTCCAGGTAAATCCCATGCCACAGTCTGATTTCCCGCAGCCCACGGCGACTTGCATCAATGAGGAAGTTCAATTTGAGAATCTTTCGCAAAGCACTTTCGAGGTAAAATGGGATTTTGGCGATGGTGCCATGTCCACCCTGCCCGAATCGGTGCATACTTATACCGACACCGGCACTTTTATCGTAAAATTGGTGACCACCACGGAGTTTGGGTGCCGCGATTCGTTGCTGCGCAGCATTTTCGTGACTGAGCCGCCGACTGTTTCATTCACCCCCATGCCCGATACGGGTTGCGCTGTATTGAAGGTTTCGTTTGACAATCAAAGCTTTGGCTATGCTACTACGTATGCCTGGAGTTTTGGCAGTACCAACTATGACCCAGGCAGTATTATGCTATCCGGTGGCACCAAGGACACCACTTACTATATCACGCTCACGGCCACCAATCTTTGCGCCACCCGCACCTGGCTGGATTCTGTGCTGGTACATCCACTGCCAATTGTTATTTTCGGTACGCTTCAAGATACTATTTGTACTGGCGACACGATTTCTTTTGCCAACCATAGCATAGGCAATCCAGAATATTTTTTCTGGGATTTTGGTTATAACAATCTCACCTCCACAGATTCAGTACCTGCGCCAATCCAATATTTTACTGATAGCCTTTACAAAACTTACACAATTCGATTGATTTCTACTAACTTCTGTGGAGCGGACACGGCTTACCACAATATTGTGGTGGAACCAGTGGAGGTAAGAGCCTTTTTTAACCTGCCGAATGCCACGGGTTGCCAGCCTTACACCGTGCAGCTCACCAATTTTGGAACGCCGGGTGCTTCGGTCGCCTGGGAATTTGGAGACGGGCAGGTCTCTGCCGACCCCAATCCCGTGCATACTTTTCAAACCGCAGGCGTTTTTAAAATAGTACAAAAAGTCAGTTCCGGCTGTGGGTACGACAGTGCTTTTCAGTACGTCACTGTGCTGCCTGCGCCACAAGTTTCTTTTGAAACGGAGCCGCAAATCTGCCGACGCGAAGCCTTGCATTTTACCAATACGTCTCAAAACCTGGCCGGCACCAGCTGGCATTTTGGCGATGGCGACTCCAGCCTACTGTACCATCCTGACCATGCCTTTCAGACAGCAGGTGACTATGTGGTAACGCTCACCGGCATTTCGGCAGAAAACGGCTGCCCCACTTCCTACAGCCAAATGGTGAAAGTGCTGGAATTGCCAGTGATTCAGTTTATGCCGAGCCAGCCCGATGGCTGTGTGCCGCTGACCATTGCTTTCAGCAACCAATCGCAAAACGCTACCTACTTCGAATGGAATTTTGGCGATAGCAATACCCTGAGTGGGACCAGTGTCAGTCATACCTACACCGCTGATGGCCAGTACATTGTCCATCTCCAGGGTATTGACTTGAATGGTTGCCGCAATGATTCCACCTTGTACTATATCACTGTCCACCCGATTCCGACCTCCCTCTTTTCGATGCAGCGCGACCATTTGTGCGGCATTCCGGTATCAGTGGATTTTACCAATCAAACGCCCGACGCGGTAAGTTATATCTGGCATTTTGGCGACGGTAGCAGCCCTACCGTGATCAACGATCCCCAGCATACCTATGTGCAGGCCGGTGATTTTCAGGTGTCGCTGGTTGCTGCCAACGCCTTTGGCTGTCTGGATACGGCACAACAAATTTTCCCAGCCTATGCTGAACCCGTGGCGGATTTCGCCCCTGAACCCGCCATAGGCTGCGCCCCGCTGAAGGTGGTGTTTGAAAATTTTTCCAGCGACGCCACGTCCGCTGAGTGGTTTTTCAGCGACGGCGGTGATTCAGACTCGCTGGTGCAAACGACACATACTTTCTGGCAGGCGGGTCAATACGATGCACTGCTGGTCGTTAGCCACCGGGACGTCTGCTTTGATTCCCTGTCCTTAGCAAATATCGTAACGGCGCTGCCCAGCCCAACCGCCAACTTTGCCTTTGCCGAAACTGTAACTACGCCGCCATCGGGGATGTTCCAATTTACCGACCTGTCGATAGACGCCTTGCATTGGGACTGGAATTTTGGCGATGGCGGACAGTCCGACCAGCAGAACCCGCAACACCGCTACTACTCCAACGGCGCGAAAACCGTGACCCTTACCGTAACCAGTACCAACGGCTGCACTGACGATACGACCATAACCGTAGTCCCGATGACCATGCGCGGCCTGTTCCTGCCCAATGCTTTTACCCCCAGCGTGGCCAACGGAACTGCTTCGGTGTTCAAGCCTGCTGGCGTAGGGTTGAAAGAGTTTGAAGTGGAAGTGTATTCCAGTTACGGTCAACTGCTTTGGCACTCGAATTTGCTTACCGCCGGCCAGCCGACAGAACACTGGGACGGCAGCTACAAAGGGGAATTGCAACCGCAGGACGTCTACACCTGGCAGGTGCGCAGGGCGATTTTTGAAGATGGTACGTCGTGGGAGGGCAAACGCGTGGGATCGGTGACGCTGATTCGGTAATCATGTTAAATACAGCAGGGAGTTCTACAACTTAGCCCCTGTTTCACCACCTTTGACCATTGCAATGTTTTTATTTGCAACAACCACATCACACTTCACTTTAAAAAACACGCATGGAAGACTTTTGGAACAAGGCCAAAGAAGCCGGCAAAGACCTGGGCGACAAGGCCGCTGAAAAACTGGGCAATTTGCGCGAGGTGGCCAGCGAAAAAGTAAGCGAATGGAGCGAAAAGGCCGAAGCAATGGCCGCCGATGAAAAAGCCAAAGCCGCCGAAAAAGCGGCCGAAGCCCAGGCGGCTAAGGAAAAAGTGGCCGCCCACGCCGGTGGCGCGCTCGGCTACCTGACCGACAGGGCCCGCGAACTGAGTGGCGAAGCCAAAGCAGAAACGGAAGAAGTGTACGAAAAAGGCCAGGATTTTTGGAGCAAAGCCAAAGACTACACGGCGGAGCAGACGGACAATGTCCAGGACGCTGTTTCCGACCATAAGGATGAAGGAAAAGATATTTGATGGCTGGCTGTCCTGATTTCGTACCAGCGGAGCAGCAACGGGCTTGAAAATCCGTTAGAGAATTATTACGAGAGGGTTTGCCGCAGGCTGCGGCAAACCCTTGGTGGTATGACGTACCGGCGGGTTCAGCCGCCATGTGTGCTATTTTTATTCGGCGGCTGAATCCGCCGGTACGCTATACCAGCTCTACGCCGGCAAAGTGGAAAGCCCCTTCGATGGCGGCGTTCTCGTCGCTGTCCGAGCCATGCACGGCGTTCTCGCCCACGTTGGCGGCGTATTTGGCACGGATGGTACCCGGAGCGGCATTAGCGGGGTTGGTCGCACCAATCAGGGCGCGGAAGTCCTCCACGGCGTTTTCCTTTTCGAGGATGGCCGCCACGATGGGTCCACTGCTCATGAACTCGACCAATTCGCCGTAGAACGGACGTGCCGCGTGTACCTCATAAAACTGCCCGGCTTTTTCCTTGCCCAAATGGGTCAGTTTCATGGCCACGATGCGAAAGCCCGCTGCGTTGATCATCTGTAGGATGTTGCCAATATTGCCGCCGCGTACCGCGTCGGGCTTGATCATGGTAAAGGTGCGATTGCTAGCCATTCGTGAGAAAGTGAGAGAGGTGAAAAAGTGAAAGACGCGGGAGATATCAGAGGGGGAGTGCGTTCGGATTTCTCTCACGTCTCTCCTCTTTTTGAAAAGGCCGCAAAAGTAGGACAAGATTTTATTTCAAAGCGAGACGAGAAAAAGGTTTTTGGAAAAATAATATGCGGCGTGCCGCGAATTCAGGGCATAGTGCCGTACTTTTGCCGCCCAAAATCGGCCCATGTGTCAATAAAGCAAGTGGTAAAGCAATAGGCAAAAAGCCAGGTACAACGAGCAATCAAAGATTCTGGGAAAGTTTATTTGCCAGAGGATGCCCATCGCTATTTTGTCCATTGCCTTTTGCGTATTGTTATTTCGCCTATTGTTATTTCGCTCATTGCCCTTTGCCCACCTGCTACATGGAATTTCCCTCCGATCTGAAAGAGTTGATCCGGGTGCCACAAAACGTGGCCATCTTCTCCCATCGCAACCCCGATGGCGACGCGATCGGCAGCTCGCTGGCCATGCAGCACTACCTCGAACAATACGGCCACACAGTACACGTGCTCTTCCCGTCCGAATACCCGGAAGAATACGAAGTCCTGCCCAAAGCAGAGGACATCTTAATCTGGGATATCCATACCGAGGAGTGTAAACAGGTGTTGCAACGCAAGAACTTCTTTATTTTCCTGGATTTCAACGCGTACAGCCGCATCGACAAGCTGGGTGATTTCGTAAGAGGGCTGCCCGGTGTCCGCCTGATGATCGACCATCACCTCTACCCCGACCCGATTGCTAACTACGTGTTCAGCGAGCCCGAGGCCAGCAGCACCTGCGAAATGGTCTATCGGTTCATCACCGGGTTGGGTGACCTGCAAAAGATCAACCCGACCGTGGGCCGTTGCATTTACACCGGCATCGTGACCGACACCGGTTCCTTTCGTCACGCCACCAATCCCACGGTGTTCCGCATCGTGGCAGATCTGGTAGAACGCGGCCTGGACGACACCAGCGTGCAGGACATGATCTTCAATTCGCAGAAAGAGAAGCACTTGCGCCTGCTCGGCCACTGCCTGAGCCACCGCATGGAATACTTGCCGGAGTATCGCACAGCGTTTATCTGGCTCTCCAAAAAGGACTACGAAGAGTTCAACATCCAGCGCGGCGACACGGAAGGCATTGTCAACTACCTGCTCAGCATCCGCGATGTGCGGCTGGCGGCGTTCATTCATAACCAACCGAACATCGTTAAGCTCAGCCTGCGCTCCAAAGGCGACCTGGATGTGCAGGAAATTTGCAAAAAACACTTCAACGGCGGTGGCCACCGCAATGCCTCCGGTGCCTACTCGCACGAGAGCCTGCGGGCTACCATCGACAAATTCAGGGGCCTGCTGCCGCAATACCAGGAAGTATTGAACAAAAAATAACACCAACTATAAAAAACCTCCTCACACGCTCACTATTCATCAGTTTCCACTAATGCGCAACTTATTTTTCGTGGCCATCGCGGCCCTTCTGCTCGGCCAAATGGCCTGCAAACCCACCAGTAGTGATCAGAAAACAGCACATGGCTTTCGGCTCGTGAACCACACCAAAGGCACTGGCACGAAGGCCACCAGCGGCGAATCGATCATGGTGCATGTAGACACTTATATCGGTGACACGCTCATGGGCAGCACCCGCACAGGCGGTGGCGTGGCCCGCGAATACATGATCCCAGACTCCGCTGGCTTGGGCAAGCGGGTGCCCTTCCTCTACGACGCCGCCATGCTCATGAGCGAAGGCGATAGTGCGTCGGTGTACGAGGCCATTGACTCCACCATTCGCCGTTTCGTGCCTGCTTCGCAAAAAGAAGCGAAAGAGGTACGCTACGAGGTGAAAGTCGTCCAAGTCATCAGCAAGGCCGTCAAGGACAAGAAAATGGCCGACTCCCAGGCCCGCTTGGCCAGTGTGCAAACGATGGTGCAAGCCACGGTGAAAGAATATGTGGCGGGCAAACTGAACGACAAGCTGATGACCCTGCCTTCGGGCCTGAAAATCCTGGTAGTGGAACCTGGTACGGGTGCGCCCGTGAAATCCGGCGAAACGGTGAAAACCGAGTACCTCGGCACCTTGATGGACGGCAAGATGTTCGACAACTCCTTCCAACGCGGGCAAACGCTCGATTTCGCGGTGGGCGTGGGCCAGATGATCCCCGGTTTTGACGAAGGCGTCACCAAGATCAACCACGGCGGCAAAGCCTACTTCTTCCTGCCCTACAAATTAGCCTACGGCGAGGCAGGCACCCCGGACGGTTCCATTCCGCCCAAGTCGGACTTGGTGTTTTATGTGGAGGTGCTGATGTAAAGAGTTATAGGTTATAATTCATAACTTTTTAAAAACCTTCGACTCATGTCAAAAAAGATCTTTTTCGCACTATTGGGCGGCTTGATGTGCGCACACCTGGCCCACGGCCAACAACAGCCCATTCCAACAGAACACGGTTTCCGTTTTATCAATCATACCAATGGCAAGGGAGCCAAAGCAACCGTCGGCGGTTCCGCCATGGTAGAAGTAGCCACCTGGGTTGGCGATTCGCTGCTGGGTACCACCAACGGTTCGCGGGAGTATCCGGTGCCGGAGGCCACCAGCCTGCCGCAGCGCGTACCATTCATCTACGATGCCGTGCAACTGATGGGCAAGGGCGACAGTGCCACAGTGTACGAGACCATTGACTCCATGATTCGCCCCTACATCCCGCCCGCTTTGGCGGGTGCCAGGGATATCCGCTACGAAATAAAAGTGGTGGATGTGATCAGTAAGGCTGATAAAGGGAAAACTGCCGCCGAAGCCGAGACGCGCTTCAAGACGGTAGAAGCGGCGGTGACCAAGACGGCCAAGGACTACCTGGCTGGCAGCCTGAAACTTGATGTACGTACTTCCGGCCTAAAAGTACTCATCGTGGAACCGGGCAAGGGCGAAAAAATCAAAGTAGGGGAAAACATCAAAACCCACTATTATGGTAGCCTCACCGACGGCAAACTGTTCGACAACTCCTTTCAACGTGGCCAGACTTTGGACTTCGCTGCTGGCGTGGGCCAGATGATTCCCGGTTTCGATGAAGGGGTACAACTGCTCGGTCACGGTGGCAAGGCTTACTTCTTCTTGCCGCCTGCCCTCGCCTACGGCGAACAAGGGGCCGGTGATGCCGTGCCGCCCAACGCGGAATTGATTTTTTACGTCGAAGTGCAGTAAAATAACTATGAACTATGATGTATGAACGATGAACGTCCTCATACATCATAGTTTATAGTTCATAGTTCTTAGTTCATACTTTATTAAAACTTCCGTTTCCAGCAATGACCATCGAACAACTCAAAGAGTTGAAAGATCAACTGGCGGTCCTCAGGAGGTATCTTTGACGTGGACAACCGCGCCCGCGAAGTCGAAGACCTAACTGCCGAAACCCTTGATCCCAATTTTTGGAACGACCCCAAACGGGCCGAGTCCATCCAACGCAAAATTGGCATGAGCAACAATTGGCTCGCCGATTACCGTAAAATTGCCCGCGAGGTGGACGACCTCGAAGGCATATTTGAATTTCAAAAAGAAGGCTTGGCCACCGAAGAAGAAGTCCATGCCCAATATCAGCGCACGTCCGACACCCTGGCCGATGCCGAGTTTCGCAGCACCCTGAACCAAAAGGAGGACGCGATGAACGCCGTGCTAACCATCAATGCCGGGGCGGGTGGCACCGAGGCCTGCGACTGGTCGGCTATGCTCCTGCGGATGTACCGCATGTGGGCCGAAAAAGGCGGCTTTAAAGTGGTCGAGCTGTTCGAGCAGGATGGCGAGGCAGCGGGCATCAAGTCCGCCAGCATAGAGATTCGTGGCGACTACGCCTATGGCTGGCTAAAAGGGGAGAATGGCGTGCATCGCCTGGTGCGCATCAGCCCGTTCAATGCCCAGGGCAAGCGACAGACTTCTTTTTCGTCGGTGTTCGTCTATCCGCTGGTGGAAGACGACGACATCAACATCGTGATCAAGCCTGACGACATCGAAATGGACGTGTTCCGGGCTTCCGGAGCGGGCGGTCAGCACGTCAACCGGACCAACTCCGCCGTGCGCCTGCGCCACTTGCCCACTGGCATCGCGGTGGAATGCCAGGCCGACCGCAGCCAGCACCGCAACCGCGACACTGCCATGACCATGCTGAAAAGCCGCCTCTACGAACTCGAGATGCGCAAGCGTCAGGCCGAGAAGGATAAAGTGGAGTCAGGCAAAAGCAAAATTGAATGGGGCAGCCAGATCCGCTCCTACGTGCTGGATGACCGCTGGGTGAAAGACCTGCGCAGCGGCTACAAAGTGCATAATCCCGACGCCGTGCTCAACGGCGATCTGGATCCGTTCTTAAAAGCCTACCTGATGTGGGAACGCAATCCGACCGGGGAAGTGGCGGAGGATGAGGACTGATAGCAACGCGGATTGCGCGGAATTTTGCGGGTTACGCGGATATTAAATCCGCGTAACCCGCTTTTTTATCCGCGTCATCCGCGTTTCAAATATTTACATCCCTTTTACATTGTTTTACAATTGATAAAGCCCAAAAGAAGTACTTCATACTACCTTTGAAAGCAAAGAATTTAACAAATGAAGAAAGTCTGTTTATACCTGCACATCTGGCCATTACTTGTCATGATGGGCTTTGTCATTTCTTGCAGTGGCCAATCTGATTCAAATGTCCTGGAAAGCAGCCGTCCTGAATTAAAAGCAGCCCCAAAAACCGACTCCCAAATAGATGAATATGTAGTAGAAATATGGGAGGACAAAAAAGGGAACCTGTGGTTTGGAACCCTGGCCAAAGGGGTGGCTCGTTATGATGGAAATTCGCTTACCTACTTTTCTACAAAAGACGGACTATGCGAAAATGCGGTGGTGAGTATTGCGGAAGACCAAGCAGGTAATATATGGTTTGGTACGCGTGCTGGTCTTTCTAAATATGACGGAAGAACATTTACCAATTTCACCAGCAAAGAGGGCCTGTGTAATGACCATGTTTCCAATATCTTGTTCGATAGAGCCGGTAACCTTTGGGTGGGCACATGGGGAGGCGTTTGTCGGTATGATGGTGCCACGTTCTCCGATTTTCCCCTTCCCATACCTGATGTGGAAGTACCTAATTATCAAGCCACCACGAATTGGGTTACTGAAATCATGGAAGACCGGCAAGGGAATATTTGGTTTGGTAGAAGTGGTTATGGTGCTTGTAAATATGATGGAAACTCCTTCATACAATTCACTAAAAAGGATGGTCTCCCCTCCAATTGTGTACAGACTATTCTAGAGGACAAACAGGGCAACCTTTGGTTCGGGTCCAGAGTTACGGAAAAAGACAACCCGGACGCCAATGGAAGAACGGGAAATGGAGGTCTTAGCCGGTATGATGGCAAAACGTTTATTCAATATCCGGAATTAGAAGGTCTTAGTAAAAATGACATTTACAGCATCTTGGAAGATAAAACGGGGAACATTTGGATTGGTGCAACTGGTGTCGGGATGTATCGGTACGATGGAGAATCATTCAAGATTTACAAAGGGACAGACCGTATGGACTTGACCTATAGTTTTGGCGTGCAAAGTATTTTGGAAGATCGGAATGGGACCCTCTGGTTCGGTTTTTCCGGAGGGCTTTTTCGTTTAAATGGACCTTCCATTACGAATGTTACTACGGATGGCCCATGGAAGTAAGCTTAAAAAATGACCGCATAACAAGATAGTATGATGTTCATAGCTGCTAAACGCAGCTACGCCACATATGCGAAACCCTCCGCGTTTCAAAATCCGTGTAAATCCCCTTTTTTCCGCGCAGTCCGCGTTGCAGTCATAGCCACTTCGCAATAGCCTCCACCAGCCATTTCTGCAATCGCGAACCATAGGGCGGCAACAAAAAATTGCTGCTCGGCATAAACCGCGTTTGGTGCAACACCCCACGGGCATTGCTGAACTCCCGAAAGCCGTACTCGCCGTGGCAGTTGCCAATGCCGCTGTTGTTGGCCCCACCGAAGGGCAGTTCGGCGTTGAAGAAATGCACCCCGCAGTCATTGACGCTCACGCCGCCGCTGCGGGTTTCGGCCAACATATACTCGATGTTGCGCTTTTCGCCGCTAAACACATACATCGCCAGCGACTTGGGTTTGGAATTGACGACTTGGATGGCTTCCTCCAGTGTCTGGAAGGTCTGCACCGGCAACAGTGGCCCGAAGATTTCTTCCTCCCAAATCCGCGCCCCGGCGGGCACTTGCGTCAAGATGGTCGGGTCCATGAAACGGTCGCTACGCGTGGATTGCCCGCCCTGTACTACTCGTCCGCCCTGTAGCACGGCATCGTCGAGCAAGGCTTTCACCCGGTCGAAATGGCCTTCGTTCACCAGGCGGCAGTAGTCCGGGGTAGCTTGCCGGGCCTCGGTGGTCTGGCCCAAATATTTCTCGATGTGTTGTTTTATCTTGTCTATCAACACATTATGTACTTTATCCTGTACCAACACATAATCGGGAGCAATGCAGATTTGGCCAGCGTTCATACACTTTAGCCAGGCAATCTTGGCGGCAGCATTGTCCAAGTCGGCGGTCTCGTCCACGATAACCGGGCTTTTGCCGCCCAATTCCAAGGTCACCGAAGCCAGGTTTTTGGCGGCAGCGGCCATTACGCGCTTACCAACCGCTGGGCTGCCCGTAAAGAAAATATGGTGAAAAGGTAGGTTAGTCAATGCCTCGGCCACTGTTGCATCGCCTTCCACCAGCACAAACTCTTCAGGCGGAAATAGATCAGCGACGATTTTTTTCATCAATGCCGAACTGTGCGGCGTAAATTCGGAGGGTTTCAAAATAGCGCAGTTGCCCGCCGCGATGGCCGAGATGAGCGGGGCAAAAGTCAGGTTGAACGGGTAGTTCCAAGGTGACAGAATCAGGCAAACGCCTTTTGGTTCGTAACGCACCTCCGAAGAAGAGCCGAATAGGGTCAGCGGAGTATTTACTCGCCGTTTCCGCATCCAGCCCTTTAAATGGCTTATGGCGTAGCGAATCTCGCTGTTGACTACCCCGATCTCGGTAATGTCTGTCTCGAACGTTCCCTTGTGAAAATCTGCCCACATCGCCGCCTTGATCTCGTCGCGGTAACGCAGCATGGCCTCGTGCAAGCGGCGCAGCTTCGCGATGCGTTCGCTGGCCGTCGTGCGGGCCACTACGAATTGGTGCTGTAGTTGGGCTTGGAAGAGCTGCTCCACGTTAGTCGCTGGTAAAGCAGTCGAAGACTGGGGAGTGATGGCAGTGGCGAGTTCGGACATAGAAATGTGATGTTTAGAATACATAGTAGAATATAGTTGTCATAAATGTCAAATAAACTAAGCCAATATTCCCATCTTTCGTCCATTTTTAAATTTTCAAAAGATTTTGAAAGATTTGAACAATCAAATTTTGGTAGCGTTTTAGGTATTTGAAGAGGCGAGTAGCTGATCAATTGACTGATTATCGATTGCTTTGATCAAATACTCATATTCCTCAAAAGATTTGGCATACACTGTATTAAATTAGCATTTGCTCTATTATGCCTTCCCTCTTTGCTCCCAACGATCTTACGACCCGCAAGTTTCTCACGGCTCAAACACCTTTGCCATTTAGTTACCCCGGCGTGAAATCCACCCGCACGGCTACTGCGCCGCCGGGGTATGACCACGATTTTAACAGCGTGGAACTGGGGCAAGGCGAGGCAGTGTGGGCCGCTGCCAAGGAGGCTATTCGGCAATGGCGAATGTTTCCCGTTGGCTGGACGGGCATCTGGCCCGCCCACGCGCCGATCCGGGCGGGAGAGGTAGTGGCAATGACCGCCCGAGTGTTGGGCATCTGGTGGCTTAACTCGTGCCGCATCGTGTACGTGCTGGACGACGAGCGGCGGTTTGGTTTTGCCTACGGCACCCTGCCCGGCCATGTGGAGCGTGGCGAAGAGCTCTTTCTCGTCGAGCGGGCGGACGATGGTACGGTACGCTACATCCTGCGGGCCTTTTCGCAGCCCCGGCACTGGATGGCTCGGTTGGGGTATCCGCTGGTGCGGGCCTACCAGCGGAAATTTGTCCGTGACTCCAAAGCCTCCATGCAGCATTTTGTACAGCAGTAAATGGCTATGGGTTATCAGCTTGTTCGATTGCCCATTTGCCTTCCCGATGAAAAACCGGGATATCGTCATACTCTATTTGCAATTTTGTTAGCTATGCCCTTCTCCGAACTCATATACGCCCATTGGGAGGCCTTGCTGGTCATGTTCGCCGCTGTGGTGCTGGTGCCAAAAGGATTACGCCTTCTGGGTTGGCCACCACCCTCTTGGTATTGGATTGCGGCAACGGGCCTGTGTACGGCCTATCTGCTTTTTCCCCATGCCTTCGCGCCGTTGCTGGCTTTCCCCTATCTGTTCTTGGCAGTTTGGTGGACCGTACGGGAGGGCGTTAACTTATTGGTTTACAGATCTTTTTCTCTAGTAAAAGTGCTACGGGTATTTGCTGTGGCGTACTGGGCCACGGGAGCCTTTTGGGCAGTCTGCTTTTTAGCGGACTATCGGCCTTTGGACTTCGATCCTTTGGTAGTGGGACTCACGGCGGCGCACTTTCACGTGGCGGGCTTTATGCTTACTACGGTGATTTATAGTTTGTTGCAGGCACGATCCACTCTTTTGACGCGGATGTTGGGCGGAGCGGCGTTGGTGGGTATGCCCTTGGTCGCGCTCGGCATTACCCTGACCAAGTGGGGCTTCTCGCCGGTGGTGGAGGGCTTGGCGGCATTGTTGTTTGCCGGTATGGCATTCGTCGTGGCCGGGGTGCAGTGGTGGGGATTTCGCCGAAAGGCATTGCCGAAGGCCGTCAAGTGGTGTTGGATGGGCGGGGCAGTTTGTTTGCTGGCGGGCAGCGTACTGGCCTCGCTGTATGCCTTGCGGTTTCAATGGCCCCTGCCGTGGGTCAACATCCCGAACCTGAAAGTCTGGCACGGCACCCTCAATGCGGTGGGCTTTGGCTGGTTGAGCCTGCACGGTTGGCAGAAAGTAATTATGAATGATGAATTATGAATTATATACGCGCCTTTTAATCAAATCATTGTTGTGTTTCTTAAATGTCAAAGGTATAGCCCGCAGCCAACGATTTTGCGTAGCGCTCGGCGTCGAACTGGTAGAGTTTGGCCGGGCGATGGGCCACGCCCGATTGGATTTCTTTGCTTTCCACCAGCACGTGCATACCTAGTATTTTCTTGCGAAAATTGCGTTTGTCTATGCCCCCAGCGGGCAGGTTGAGTACAGATTCATATAATTGCTGTAGGGCAGTGAGGGTAAACTTGGGGGGCAACAGCTCAAAGCCGACCGGCGCGTTGCGCACCTTGTACTTGAGCTGCTGTACACAGGTCTCCAAAACCTGATTGTGGTCAAAAGCCAGCTCGCCCACTTCTTTTACCAAATGCCATTGGGCGGATTGGGCAAAAGACGCGGGGGTGACCACATATTTGCTGATTTTGATCAAGGAGTAATAAGCGACCGTGATAACCCGGCCCAGTGGATGTCGATCTACTGCCCCGAAGGCTTTTACCTGTTCCAAATACACGTCACGTAGTCCAGTGAGCTGTTCCAGTACGCGCTCGGCGGCCGTGTCAAGGTCTTCATTGGGGTACACGAGGTCGCCCGGCAAGGCCCATTTACCGCGAAAAGGAGCGGCACCTCGTTGGATCAACAGCACCCGCAGATCGCCGCCATCAAAGCCAAAAATCACATTGTCAACGGAAAAAGCCGATTTGAAAAAGCTTTCGATCTCACTCATAGTTAATGAGATATTTTAAGAAAGCGAAGTTACGCACTTATTGTCAGTTTTACACCAAGTTGTTGTCATTTTTACAATAGTTATTCCTGGAGGGGCGACTTTTGGTCTATCCAGCGCGCCACATGGCCAAAACATGGCTTTAACAAGGTATTTTTTATATTTTCAGCCAAAAAAATCTATTTTTGTCCCTCCTTCCCGTGGGTATTGTTGATGCCCCATATGGAAGAAATAAGATAAAATAGCCTTTGGCAAAATTATTGCCACTTAGTTCCAGACTCAACCTACCTCAAGCCAATGCCGAGTGACTCGTACAGCAGCGACATCCAAAGTATGGCGACCAAACACAAACCTTTATTCGCCGAAGCCTTGTAACCGTCGTAGCTCATGGAGCATAGGAGGCTAACCAAATCAAAGCCCCCTTAACCCGATTATAATTACCATTACGACCATCCCAATTATGCAGATTGACATTCCAGCCCATATCGAAAAGCAACTTTTTCTGCGCGATGCCGTGATCATCCCCGGCTTGGGCGGCTTCACCGCTACCCGCACCGCCGCTACCGTGGACTATACTGGCGGGTCGGTTGCCCCGCCTTCCAAGACCCTTACGTTCAGTGAAAATCTGACCACCGACGACGGCATATTGATCCAGGACATTACCCAGACCCACAGTGTTTCCACCGAAGAAGCGCGCAACGCGGTCGCCGAATTTACCGAGAAAATCCAACAGCTGCTCCAGCAGCGCGAGATCGTAACCCTGGCGGGCATCGGTCGGCTATACAAGAACTACGTGCAGAAAATCCAGTTCCTACCCGACGCCGCCAACTTCAACGCCGAATCTTACGGGTTGCCCCCGCTCCAGTTCTCGCCGATTGCCCGCTCCCGCGAGGTGACGGAGGCCGCGTCTCCCCCACCGCCGGTGGCTCCCTCCGTGCCAGCCAGCGCCATCAGGCCGCCGCCAGATAATGTGTCCATGCCCGTACCCGTGTCCAGCGTGGTCACCGATTATGAGCCGACGCCTTCCCGATCCAACGGCTGGGTAACCGTCCTCGGCATTTTGTTGCTGCTCGCGGCCTTTGGCATGGCCATCTGGTATTGGCAGCACCAAAAGATGAACCGCTTGGCCAAGGCCAACGAGACGGAGCAGACGGTGGCCGATACTCCGGAAAAAGCCACCAAAAAGGCTAAGTCCAACGAACGGGACCCCACGCAGGCGGTGGAGACCGATGTGACCGACCGGACCAACGACCAATCGTCCGACGCCGCCGACGCCGCTGCCCGGAAGATGCAGGCTGCCCGCGAAACAGTGGAAAAATCCGCCGCCGGGCGCGAGTGCGTCTTAGTGGTCGCCACTTTGCAGGACAAGATAAATGCCGACCGGCTGGTGCAGAAGCTCAAAAACGACGGACACCAAGTCTATTTTTTGAAAAAAAACGGCTATCAAGTGGGCATCCAGTTTCGCTATAATAGCTTGGCAGAAGTGCAGGAACAGATCATCATGTTGCAACACCTGACCGGCGAGCAAAATATTTGGATCAAGAAGCGATGAGTTCATGAAAGTTGATAAGCGTTGGTCATCAAATCCCCATCAGCATTATGCCCACAATTTCTCAACCTCCTCCACAACCTCCACCTTTTTTCACTTTGAAGATAGACCACATCGGCATTGCCGTGCGCAGTTTGGCGGATGGCAATGCCCTGTACGCGCGTCTGCTGGGGACGGCGCACTACAAAATAGAAGAAGTCGCCTCGGAGCAGGTGACCACCTCGTTCTTTCAGGTCGGCGAGAGCAAAATCGAGCTGTTGGAAGCGACCGGGCCGGAGAGTGCCATCGCCAAGTTCCTCCATCAGCGCGGCGAGGGCATTCACCACATTGCTTTCGAGGTGGCCGATATCTATGCCGAACTAGAGCGTCTGGAGAAAGAGGGGTTTGTTGCTTTAAATAAAACGCCCAAGCACGGGGCGGACAATAAACTGGTGGCTTTTTTGCACCCGAAGTCTTGTGGTGGAGTGTTGGTGGAGTTATGCCAGGCGATTGTGGTGGCTCCTGCATAAAAAGAGAGGCTGCGGCATAATACTCTGTTTGCCAAATCTCGTGCGGTTTTGGGGCATTATCCACCGGGGAACAGGTAGGACCAACCGTAAAAAGATTTTAATGCCCAGCCGGATACGCAGATCATTTTCCCAGCAGTATCATTTATAGGTATTATAATTTTTCTATTTCCTCTCTACTTAAGCCTGTATATCGGACAATCTTTTCAGTGGCTTCTCCTTCTAATTTCATTTGGCGGGCGATTTCAACATTACGTTCTTCTTTACCTTCCGCTTTACCTTCATCGAACGATGTATCTACCACATTCTTCAAATCCCGGTAATATTTCAAGCTCTCCTCGTATTTAATTTTTTCGTCAGGCGAAAATTTGGCAATTTCCGCTGCTTCAAATAGTTTCTGAAATATGCGATCCTGTAATGCCTGTGGCCGGTTTTGCAGATAAGGCAATTGTTGCAACACGTACATCCACTTATCAAAATTATTTTGCAACTCGGTTTCTGCCTTTTTAAAATTGGGCATTTCCAGATAAATGTAGGTCAACTTATCATAAAACACTTGGCAATTTTGGTCCTTCAATTGTACCTCGTGACGTACTTCTTGTGTTGATTCATCCGTTGAAAAAATAAAATCAAGGATGCCAACCATATACACGGCGGCCAATTGATAGTTCCAATTACCTTTTTTGGCCTGCTCTTGAATGGGGAAAGAGGAATAGTATACACTCCGATCTTTGAAATAGTTTTGTTTAGCCTTCTGCATTTCCACAATGAATCGCTCGCCATTTTCGCCGATACAATACAGGTCAAAAATGGCTTTACGGTCGGCTTCCGTGTTGCCAAGTTGCTCCGTACGGGAGTAGGTCAGGTCTTTCACCTTGTGTTTGCCAGGTAGCACCTGATTCAAAAAATCGATCAGCAGGTCTTTGTTTGGCTCAGAACCAAACAACTTTTTGAAGCCAAAATCCGTAAATGGGTTAATGTATTTCTCTTGTAGTGCCATGGTACGATCTTTTCCCCACAAAAATACGGAATCCGGCCAAGGGCTGTGAATGTTTTTCCGGCATCGCCCAACTCTTTATCTGCGCAATCCCAGCCAGCGCAATCCTTTTAGGATCAACTGATTCTGCGCTTCGCGCTGAAAAGCACCGGCTAAGGTCCGGTTGGTGCCACCGTCGTAGTCCATAGCATTAGGGCCAAGTGGAAGTACCGCATCCGGCAACTGCGGTTGGTTCACACGACGGAACAATATCATGCGTACAACTAGCGGCAAATTCACTTCTATGATGCAACCTGTTGTTGGGCCGTCGGTCTATCCTGATTAGTAGACAAAAATCTTTTCATCATTAACACTTCAAGCAGCATGAAACAACTTTTGGTATGCACAGTGGCGATATTGCTCGCCTGCCCCTTCCCGGCTTTTTCCCAAAATACTTCCGACGAAACGAGCATGGCCACGCTAAACGAAAAAATGGAGCAGCTCGGCGACGAAATGGAAGGCTTGGGCAAGGTGATGGAGAAGTATGGAACAGAAATGGAAAAGTACGGTAAGGAAATAGAGAAAAGCCCCGGCCACTCACCTAAAGCCGAAAAACAAATGGAAGAATTGGGCGAAAAGATGAACCAGTTGGGCACAGAAATGGGTAAGCTGGGCGAACAAATGGGTCAACACGGGGAGAAAATGGGTGCGCTGCATCAGCAAATGATCGACTGGTTTTTCCGTGAGTTGAAGAAAGATGTGCTGATCTCTTCTCTTACTGGCAAATCCCGGATCATTTTTGATGAGAAAGGGCTGAGTGTGGACGGCAATAAAGCCTCCGAGGAGCAATTTAAAAAATACAAATCAGGCTTTGAAAAGTATTGGGGCCAAGCTTTAAAATCGGATTTCCTGTTCTTTTTCAAAGGCACCATCCGGGAAAAAGATGGCAAAATAGAAACGGAGGGCAATATGAATACGGACTTCTAGTGACTGCCGCCCGAAAACATCCTTTTACAAATCCGTTACATCGTTTTACATCCGAAAATCTGTCTGATCTTGGTTTGTACCCACCTTTGCCGCATTGTTTCACCAATCCAACAAAGTTATGTACAACCACATTCTCGCTTGTTTGCTCTTTTTCCAATCCTTCGTGGCCTGTCAGCAGGGCCCGGCAGAGGTCCAGCCATTGGCAACGGCCAACATCGGTTTTGCATCCATGGCCGCCAATAAGCAATGCCTGGAAAAAGCCCGGCCATCGGCCACGAATATCGTTTTCCGATCCGCAGATGGTGGGCAGACCTGGCAGGACGTCAGCGCGGGACTACCCGAAAATACCCAGGTGCAGGAGGTTTTTGCCAGCGGCAGCGACCTCTTTTTGGGTGGTGAAAAAGGAGTGTACCGCAGCAGCAG
>JAYUXG010000418.1:0-3687 GCA_043753125.1 Saprospirales bacterium
CGGCCCCCGCCCGACAGTTCGAGAATAGGCAGTTCCAAAAATTCCTCCGCCGGAAAAAATTTGAAAATGCCCTTCAATTTGCGAATGATGTCAATGGCAATGGCCCGCTCCGGGCGACGGTTCTCCTGACGGAACTCGCTGATATCGTGGAAGTAACGTGCCAACTGGTCGTTGCGCCGCCGCCCGGCAATGCGCCGCCGCGCTTCTAACAGCCGATACCGCTGCGGATGGGCGGTAGCCAGCTGTTGGAGTACCCCAATGGGATCAAAGGCCGCCCCGCCCTGAAAAGGTTTCCATTTTCCGTCGCCGTCGATGTTGATCCAGTGAAACTTACCCTCTTCGGTCAGTTCGCTGAACACGAAATCCAAGTACCGCAAATCATGGTACAATTGGTAGCCGCTCAATATTTCCCGCAACAGCCGCATGGCGATCGGACGTTGTTCTTCGTGCCCAATCTTCAGGACATTCCATTGCGGCAGGAGTCGCTGCTGAAACAGATTTTCCGCAATAATCTGGCGCACCGACTCTTCCGTAAAACGAGTGGACGCGGCCAAAATATTGTGCAGATCGGCCCGTGCATCGTAGCCCAGCATGGCACTATCCGCTGCGGTCACCAGCTGGTCGGGGTCATGGTGCAACCAGAGGAGCAACCCATCGCCGGTGAGCTCGCGGATACAGCGATCCAGAAAATCCTGTCCACGCTCCGGGAAGGCTCGGAAAGCCACCACCCACCGCCGGAGACAAGCGATCACAATTCGCCGACTATCGAGCTCGTGCGGGCGGCGAAAGTCGGTGTGCTGTCGGCTCACCCGCACCTGATCGTAGTCGTGTTCAATGTCCGCAATATAATGCAGCCAGACGCTTTCTTTTAAGTTGGGAGCCACTTGCAGCCAACCCACCCGGCCCGCGTGGTCGTACACAATCTTTTCCACAATGGCTTGGGTGTCAAAATCATAACCAGTGCAATCATCGTGTGCGCGCACTTCGCCTTGTGCGTCCAGATCGAACCAGCGCAAGACCATAGTTGCTTCCTCGTGCGGCCCGAGCAGGAAATTGGGCAACAAAAACAGCAGGGCCAGGCGCAAAAAAGACTGCTCGTCGGGCGCGCTTTGGTCATCGAAGATGCTATGCCCCAATAAGCAAGCCTGCACCAGGCGGATGATCGAAGCGCGGGGGTCGGTGAATTTCCGGTAACGGCGGCGTTCTTCTTCCAGTTGACGGCGCAGGCGGCGACTTTTAGCCAACAGGTTCAAAAATAAATGTTCGCGTAGCCGGTGGTGCAGCCGGGCGTAGTCCTGGCCACCCGCCACCAACAGGTGCAGCAGTTCGTTGATGCTGGTCTCCAGTTCAAACTTTTCCCGCGATAAAAACACAAATTCACCATTGGTAACCGCCACTTTTTGAATCCAGTCGAACTTGCCGCCGCCGCATAACTCATTGACCAATAGTTCCAAAAAGCCAGAGTAGGGATGGATAGAGCGGAAAATGAGTTCGCCCATTTCGCGCGAGCGGCTGATCAAGCCCCGGTTGTCCGGGGCCTCCTCGCCACGTAAACCAGTGTCGAGCAGATGGTCGTTGGGGAGGGCGTCGTAGATGCGGCAGAGGGCCTCGCCCAGTTCCTCGGCGGCGGCCTGTAGATTGTATAGCCCTGTCGAGGTCGGGCACTGGCCCGCCGCCTGGTATTCGCGTAAACGACTGGCGTAGAGGATAATGTGGTTGAGCAACTGGCGTTTGTCATCGTCCACGGCATCAATGGCGATGCGGTCCGGGGTCTCTTTTTGCAGGTAGGCCAGCAGCAAATATTCGTATAGTTGCGCGGAACGCGGATCGATGTGGCTGCGCACGTGGTCGCCGTGCTGGTAGGCGCGGCCAAAATTTTCGATGCCCATCGCATCCTGGGCCAACAGCAATTGGCGGCGAAAATCCGCCTGCTGCTGAAACGACAAGGCCCCCACCTTGGCCAAGTGGCCATCCTCGCCGACCAGTCCGGGCAGGTTGAGCGTGTCGGGCATTGCAATCTCTTCTTTTGGACTGAACAAGGCCAGGTTGCCCGCCGTGGAGTAGGTCGCTCGTTGGCACGCCAGTCGCCAGTCCGGCACCAGTTCGGTGGAGTGTATTTTCTGGATAAGATATTGTAGATCAGTGCGCAACACGACGGCTTTTTGCAGAAACTCGGCCAGCGCGATCTTGGCGGACCGCCCTTGGCGCAGGATTTCGCCAAAATTGTCTTCCAGTTCGTAAGCGGCTTTTTTCAGCCGGGCATCGGCGGCGATGGCGCGCAGCAAAGCAAAGACGGGCAGCAAATTGAGGCGTTCGCTCTGTTCCAACAGCCGCTGGCGAGTACTCTCCATGCTGATCTCAAAATCGTCGGTCGCCACCGCTCCGGCGGATAGTCGTGGTTGCTCGACCAGACGGCGGGCGGCTTGGGCTACTCGTTGCAGCTGGCGGTCACGGTCAAAGCCCTGCTGCATGATGGGCTGGTCGGCCTGTGGAGCAATCGGGAAAGGCCGGAAATCTGGCGGTAGGTCCGCACTGCGGGCATAGGCCACCAGCATTTGCAAGGCCGGGCGTCGCTCGCGCTCGAGGAACTTAGCGGTCTCGAACTCCAAACTGGTCTCCTGTCCCAAATAGTCGGCGGAGAAAATAATGATGCATAGGTCGGCCCAGCGCAGCCACGCCTCGCCGCCTTGTAGGCTGTCCGTACCGGGGTACTTGCTCTGGCGGTTATGCACTTCGGTGGGCCGACCGGCGAAGGTGGTCAGCAAGTGCTTACGCAAACCTTCGGCCACGCCGGTGTCGGCGTAGTCGTAGGACAGGAAGATGCGGATGGGTGCGAGCATGGATTATGGTTTGGTCGGCAAAAATGGGGAATATGGGGGAAATAAGGGGAGGTTTTAATTTCCACGCCGCAGGAGTATAAGCTATGAAAGAAAATGAAGAATCTGTGGGCTAAATTTTTTTAGGTCCAGTAAACTTTCCAAAAAAGATGACCCAACCAAACGAATGATTTTTGCCGTCTGTCTTTTTAGCAGCCTTTCTCGTTGCAATCAACTAAAACAGCAATATAATGAGACACAAATCAATTTTGACTACGCTCGCCATACTACTGATTTGTTTGGCCACTTTTTCCTGCAAAGAGGAAAGAGACAACGAACAATTCTGTACTCTGATTAACGACCAAAACTTTGACGCAACGCTTCCTTTAGTGGATGAATTTCTCGCAACCTTGAGCGATAATACCCAAGAGGAGAGCCTGGAAAAATTAAAAAATTGGCTGGATGCGAAAGACTGTGTCAACACAGTAACTATACTTTGTAACTCTTGCATATACACGCTACCAGCCCAAAGCGAATTAAGTGTGGAGTTCAATGCCAACGGGCAAGATACTATTTTAACGTTGGATATCATCATGGATGAACCATTAAGGGTTCGGACGTATCATTAAGAGTTAGGTGAAAAGATTTCCTGCCCTTACATCATGCGTAACATCAGTTAATCAACTAAAACAGCAACATAATGAGACACAAACTAATTTTGACCACGCTCGCCATACTACTGATTTGTTTGGCCACTTTTTCCTGCAAAAAGGAAAGAGACAATGAAAAATTCTGTGCATTCGTCAACGACCAAAACTTTGACGCAACAATTTCTTTAGTGGATGAATTTCTCGCAACCTTGAGCGATAAT
>JAYUXG010000419.1:0-20896 GCA_043753125.1 Saprospirales bacterium
CCATCGGAATTGTTGAGGTAGAGTACCGGGTTTTCGCCGCTGCTGAACTGTACGCCCTGGTGTACGGAATCCAGGAAACCATTGGTCCATAATTTGGAATATACGCCTTGGCTGTTGCCTTTTCCCTTGGACAGGAGCACGCAAAAGGCGGGCAGGTTTTTGTTGGCACTGCCCAAACCGTAGCTCAGCCAGGCTCCCATGCTGGGGCGGTTGCCCACTTGTGCGCCTGTCTGGAAAAAAGTCAGGGCCGGGTCGTGGTTGATGGCCTCGGTGTACATGGTCTTGATGAAGCACAGGTCGTCCACCACTTTGGAGGTATGCGGGAGCAGCTCGCTCAGCCAGGCCCCATGTTGCCCGTATTGTTGAAAGGTAAATTTAGAAGCCGCCAGCGGAAACGATTTCTGGTTGGAGGTCATGCCAGTGAGGCGTTGGCCCATGCGGATGGAAGCGGGGAGGTCTTGCCCCTGCATCGCCCGCAGTTTGGGCTTGTGGTCGAACAGGTCCAATTGCGAGGGTGCTCCGTTTTGGAACAGGTAGATGACCCGCTTAGCCTTCGGGGCAAAGTGCGGCAACTTGAACGTGGACAATTCCGCTTCGCCATCGGAAAAAAGGTCGGGAATCATCAACGAGCCGAGGGCAATGCTGCCCAGGCTCAAGCTGAGCCTGGACAGAAATTTCCGGCGGTTCATGTTTAGGCCGTGTTCGAGGACTTCTTTTTCCATGACGTTAAGATTTAGTAATTGCCTCCTCCATATTATAGATCGTATGGACCACCTTCATCAACGCCGCCGATTCGTCGAGGTCCATACTGCGGTCAATGGGCAAATCGCCGACGGACAGGGTTTGGAGCGCATTCAGTTTTTTCGTCTGGAACAGTTGCAGTTGCTCGGCATAATAATCTTGCAGAATAGCCATTTCCTTGCCCGAGGCCTTGCGGCAAATAATGCGGCGAAAGGCGGTGGCTATCCGCGCTTCCACTCTCTGGTTTTCCGTTTGCAGACGCTGCGCCAGCACGCGGGATGCTTCCAGCACCGTTGGGTCGTTCAGCATAATAAAGGCTTGCAATGGCGTGTTTGTCCGCGACCGTTTCACCTCGCACTGGTCGCGGTTGCTGGCATCGAATATTCCCATCGCGGGCGGCGGCAAGGTCAGTTTGATAAACGTGTACATCCCCCGGCGATACAAGGAGCTGTCCACATCCTGTTCATAGGTTTTCAGCACGCCCCGGCCAGAAGTGGACTCCTCCCACAAGCCTTGGGGCTGGTAGGGCTTCACGCTGGGGCCACCGATTTCCGGCACCAGTAATTGGCTGGTAGCCAGCACCATATCGCGGACAAACTCGGCTTTAAACCGCAAACGCGGCGATCTGGCCAAGTATACGTTATCGGGGTCGATTTGCAAATGCCGTGCGCTGATCACTGAGGACTGGCGGTAGGTGGCGGACAGGACGATCTGCTTGGCCAGCCGCTTGATATCCCAGCCGTGCTCCATGAAGTCCACGGCCAGCCAGTCCAGCAGTCCGGGGTGGGTAGGCAAATGGCCCTGCATGCCAAAATCGCCCGTTGTCTTGACCAAACCCGCGCCGAAGAACTCCTGCCACAACTGGTTGACCAAGACGCGGGCCGTCAGCGGGTTGTCTTTGTTGACGGTCCATTGGGCCAACCCCAGCCGGTTGCGCGGATAGCGGAGCGTATCGAAGGGCAGCACGGCGGCGGGGGCGGCGGGCCGCACAATGTCGCCGTGCTGGTCATAGGCCCCCCGGTTCAGGACGTAAGTCGTGCGCGGGGTATCGGCTTCGTCCATCACCGATACTGTTACCACCCCAGTATCGCGCTGGTTGATAAAGGTCAGGATGTCTTTGATCTCCGCTGCCGACAGGGTCAGCAGGGGTGTTTTGGCTGGCTTGGACACGCTTACGTCACCTTCAAAACCGGCTTCTTTGGAGGTGTTGAAAAAACCGAACAGCTGGTAGTAGTCTCGCTGCGAAATGGGATCGTACTTATGGTCATGGCATTGGGCACATTCCACGGTGAGGGCCAGGATGCCTTTGGTGTAGGTCTTTACCTTGTCCAGAATGTATTCCACGCGATACTCTTCCGGGATGATACCGCCTTCTTCGGTGTATTTGTGGTTGCGGAGAAAGGCGGTGGCCAAAATCTGTTCTTTGCTGGCGGCGGGCAGCATATCGCCCGCCAGTTGCCAAGTCACAAACTGGTCGTAGGGCATATTCTGGTTGAACGCATGGATCACCCAGTCCCGGTAGGGCCATTGGGTGCGGATGTTGTCATCCTGATAGCCATAGCTGTCGGAATAGCGGGCAATGTCCATCCAGTGCAGGGCCATTTTTTCGCCGTACTGTGGCCTGCTTAGCAAGCGGTCCACCACTTTTTCGTAAGCGTTTTCGCTATTGTCGGCCAGGAAATCGTCCATTTCAGCGGTGGTCGGCAATAGACCGGTCAGGTCCAAACTGGCGCGTTTGAGCAGGTGTTCTTTCCCTGCTTCCACGTGGTGTTTAAGGCCCTTTTCGGCCATTTTGGCGAGGGTAAAGTGGTCGATTTCGTTTTTTGGCCAATCTTGGTCGTTGATGGGCGGCAAGTCGGCTTTTACCGGCGGCAACAAAGCCCAGTGCTTTTCATACACGGCTCCCTGCTCAATCCACTTTTCCAGGATGTCAATTTCCCGTTCGGTCAAGGAGCCAAGGTGCGATTCTGGCGTGGGCATCTGGTAGTCCGGGTCTAACGAGGTCACTCGCTTCATCAGTTCGGAAGTTTCCGGCTGGCCGGGTACGATGGCAAAGGCCCCTTTGGTTTCGCGCAGCGGCGCGTAAGCACCGGCGGCCAGATCGAGGCGCAGGCCCACTTTCAATTGGTTTTTGTCCGGCCCGTGGCAGGCAAAGCACTTATCGGACAAGAATTGGACGGACGTGGAAGTTATAACTGATTTTGGCGGGCAGATCACCGTCGGGCCCGCTGTAGGAGGGACGGCAGGCATTCCAGATGCCGATAGCCAGTACTCCAGCCAGCAAAGCGGCTATGATTTTACTTTTTGTGATCATGCCAGGGCGGTTTCACCAGAAGTAGGAAAGGTTGCGGTGCTGTTGTATAGAAACTGATATTTGCCAATCCACTTTTAATTTTTTTCTTCATTCTTTGGATATTCTCTCCAGGTATAGTTTTTTCTTCATCTGTCGGGTTCTCCATTTGCTGTACCTTCTATATAATCCATAAGCGTTTCGGAAATCTGCTCGATTTCCGATTTACTATTGTTAGTTTGAGCATTCACCCTTAATCCTGTGATTGTAATTAGACCGACTGGTAAAATTTTAAGTGATTTCATTTTGATTGGCATTTTTTCTTGATGGATTTTATTTTTTCAAAATAAGATAGTCATAAGGTTGCAAAGTAAGGGTGGTGCCCAGCGAATAATCGGCTTGGGTCAGTGCATTTTTCCAGGTAGTATTTTCCAGGACGGGTGCTACCGTATAATTCACGGTGCCATTGCGCGGATTGGCAATGACGAGCACCTCCTCCGACAACAATTTTTTCTTGAAAACAACGGCATCATTATGCGGGAAGTTCTCCAGTTCGCCTTGCCGGACGGTTGTGCTGGATTGACGAAAAGCCATCACCTGTTTATAAGCGGTAAAGTAATCGCTATTGGCGGTCCAGTCAATTGGACTTTTCGAGAAAAATGGGGTCGTTTCGGCCCTGCCCACTTCCTGGCCACCGTATAGAAGCGGCACGCCGCCCATGTAAGCCGTGATTACAAAGGCACTGAAAGCACCTTTTTTGCCACCCAGCAGCTGGACTGGGGAACCATCCCATGCAGACTCGTCGTGATTGGTCGTGAAACGGAGCAGCCCGGTGTTGGCAGGCAGCGCATTGTATGCAGCCTTGTGGGTGGCCGCCAGATTATTGGCCGATACGCCAGTTCGGAACACATTCTTGATCATCGTATAAAAGTTCCAGCCATAATTCAATTGAAAGCCTGCTGAAAAATGGTCTGATCTGCTGCCTTCTGCCAGCAGGATAATCTTGCGGTTGGACACATTCCGAAGGGTGTCAATCGCTTGTTTCCAGAAATCGAAGGGCATAAAATCAGCGGCATCGCAGCGAAAACCATCAATATTCGCCCGGAACACCCAGTATTTCATGGCTTTGATCATGGCCTTGCGCATGTCGGGATGGTTGTAATTCAGTTCTGCCACATCTTGCCAATTGGTGCCGGCCGGTATTTGTATATTGCCATTGGCATCACGGGTGTACCAGTCGGGGTGGTCCGTGATCCACGGATTATCCCAGGCGGTGTGGTTGGCTACCCAGTCTATAACAACGGCCATTTGCCGGTCGTGCGCCTCTTTGACCAGGTTTTGCAAATCAGCCAACGTGCCGAATTCCGGATTGACTTCCGTATAATTTCGCACCGCATAGGGCGACCCCAATTCTCCAACCGATTTTAATTGACCGACGGGATGGATGGGCATTAGCCAAATGACGTTGATTCCCAATGCCTTGATGTCATCCAAGCGTGCCTGCACCCCTTTGAAGTCGCCTGCCTGGCTGTAAGCCCGCATATTGACTTCATAAAAAACCATATCTTTTAAATTCGGAACCCCGGTAAAGGGTGCCGCAAACTCCTTAGGTTCACCAGTGGCCGGAGTAATGACAACCGGTTTGGCGTCATCTTCTTTTTTGCAGCCGATCAGAAAAGTCAGCAAGAAGAGGAAAAGAATATTTTTCGTCATTTTACCTTTAAGCGTAGAGGGAGTGAAAAATATATAGGACATACAGAGGGACGATATTCCACTATTTATGCGTCCTATGTGCTATGTAAAAGACCTTACTCAATTACCAGCTTCTCGGTTAAAAAGCGGCCTGCTGCATCTTTCAATACGGCGAAGTAAACGCCTTTGGCAAAATCATCGCGGCGGATTTCCGACGATTATCAGTAATTCGCAGCACAATCAATCGTATTGGATACTTTTTTAAATTTTGTTGATTTTGCAGGTTTTTATCTGCTGTAAGTAAGAAGTCGAAGCCTTCATCACGCATTGATCTTATCAGGTCGCCATTTTTCTTTTCTGCCCAACCAATATCATGTACAGAAATAACTTCTCAATGGCTGCTCGAAAAGGTTGACAAGAGGGCGGGGCAAATTCTCATCAAGCAATATTTTCTTCATGTTCTGTATAGGTATAATGCCTTTCCAAAAGACTCAATAATTGAATAACCTGCTCTCTTTTTACAGAGGGAAAATCATTTAAAAACTCTTCTATGGTATCACCATTTTTAAAGTAGTCGAAAAGTATTTTTATTGGTACTCTTGTCCTTGCAAATACAGGCGTACCGCTTTGAATCTCCGGTGAAATCGTTATCAAGTCGGCCAACATGATGAAGGGTTTTAGTCGGTAAGAGTGGATTGTATGCTTTATTTTTGCCTTTATGAATATGCAAGGTAAAACAATTGGTCTGATTTTTCATTACAACAAATTAGGGTTTACCGCAACCCCCACTAATAGCGTCCAGTTGCGTAAAAAATCCGCTTTGTCACCCTGCTAGTTGCGACAGTCCAACCGATTCGGCTGAATTGCTGCAACCGAGAGGTATACTGTCGGTCGGTTTGCTAGGCAACCCCTTAGCGGAGAGAATAAGACTTTATGCGCTGCAAATCTACCGTGTTCCGATTGCTGCACCGCCTCTGCGGCCAATATTTAAAATTTCCAAACCAGTGTGCCTTAGGTTCCCTTACGCCAACTCCACAATAGTCACCCCATTTCCCCCGGCATTATCCTCTGGATGATACAAGTTGGAGACACTCCCTCCATATTCCCGTAATTTTTGGCGCACCACCTTACGGAGAATACCGTCGCCTTTGCCGTGCAGGATACGCAGATTATTGGCATTGGTGAGCAAGGCATTGTCCACGAACTTTTCCAGCACATTCATCGCCTCCTCTTTGCTCATACCGCGCAGGTCAATCTTGGCATCGAAGTCGGCGACACGTTGCACATCGGTGCTGGAAATGGTGCTGGCTTGTTGGAGCGGCTCGGCAGCAGGTAACAGGTCGCGTACGGCCACGGTGAGCCGCATCTCACCCATGATGACCACGGCCTTGGTCCCCTTCACGCTCTCGAGGCGACCCGTGGAACCACCCGCGCGGAGCCGCACGAAGTCGCCCGGCACGAGGGGTCGCCCGGCGGCGGACGGGACACCGCGTTCCTCCAGTTTCACCACCTCGGCGTTGATGTCGTTGACTTGCTGGGCTTTCTCGCTACGTTCCTGCCGGAGCTGGGTAGAGATTTCCCGGGCTTTTTCCAAATTCTTTTCCGATTGCAGCTGTCGGATGAATTTGTCCACTTCGCGGCTTTGGTTGGCACTTTGCCGCAGTTCAAACTCTTTTTGTTCCAGTTTGAGGCGTTTCCGCTTCACGTCCAAATCCTGTTGCAGACTGTCGTAAGTCTTGATCAGTCGTTCCAGCGACGTCTCCCGTTCCGTCACCGAGCGCAGCTTTTCTTCCAATTCCTGCTTTTCACGCTGTAGTTCGATTAGGATATCGTCCACGGCAGTCTCGCTGCCGGTGCGGTTGCGGGCATAATCAATGATGTCCTTGGAAAGGCCGCTCTTGGCGGCGATCTCAAAGGCATAACTGCTACCGGGGCGGCCAACTTTCAGCTCATAGGTCGGCGACAGCGTGTCCTTGTCGAAGTGCATATTGCCGTTCAAAATGCCTTGGTTGCGAAAAGCGAACACCTTCAGGTTGGAATAGTGGGTCGTAATGCACGCGTACACACCCTTGCGGTGCAGGCTGCGCAACACCGATTCGGCGATGGAACCGCCCGGCTTGGGATCGGTGCCGCTGCCCATTTCATCGATCAACACCAAGGTGAGCGGCGTGGCTTTTTCCAAAAACACACGGGCATTCTGCAGGCGGGAGGAGTAGGTGGACAGGTCATCATCCAGGCTTTGCTGGTCGCCGATGTCGGCAAAGATCTGGTGAAAAATACCGAATTCACTGAGCTCGTGTACCGGAATCAGCAGGCCGCTTTGCACCATGAGCTGTAGCAGACCGACCGATTTCATGGCCACCGACTTGCCGCCCGCGTTGGGGCCGGAGAGGATGAGAATGTGGTCTTCCGGGGTGAGCCGCAGATCGAAAGGCACCGTTTTACGGCCCACGGCCTTGTTTTTCAAGAACAACAGCGGGTGGTAGCCCTTGCGGATGCCAATGATCGGTTTCTCCTTCAACACTGGCATACCGGCCCGCATAGCAACCGCGACGCGCGCCTTGGCATGGATCACATCGTAGCGTACCAGCGCGTCCAGATATTGGCCCAGCAAAGCCCCATAGGGCCGAATCTGCGTACTCAGGTCGCGCAGGATGCGGAAGATCTCCCGGCGTTCGTCGCCCTCCAGGTCAAAAATATCGTTGTTGATCTCGATGACGGCTTCCGGCTCGATAAAGGTCGTGCGCCCGGTGTCCGATTCGTCGTGGATAATACCGCGAATCTTGCGCTTGTGTTCCGATGGCACGGACAGCACCCGGCGGTGGTTACGAAAGCTCTCGGGCGTATCGGACAGCCAGCCTTTGGCGCGGTACTCTTGAATAATCTGGCGGAAACGCGCGTCCAGGTCCCGGATTTTTTGCTGGATGTCGCGCCGGATGCGCATCAGTTCGGGGGAGGCGTCGGGGCGAATCTCCCCTTTTTCGTCAAACACGGCGGTGATGGCCTTGATCAAGCTTTCATCGAACGTCGAGAGACGGATGACATCATAAAGTTTTGGATAAATCTCCTTTTTCGCGCCGCCGGCGAAATAGCGGAACACGTCGCGCATCATGAGCAGGACGCGTAAAATACCCTGGAACGACTCGGTCTGCAAGGTATAGCCATCTATTTCCAACAATTTCAGATCGGCCCGTATGTCTTGGTAGGCCGCCAGGGGGAAGCGGTCGTTTTTTTCCAAAGCCAACTTGAATTCCCGGACTTCGCGCAATTGGCGATCAATATCGGCAAAATTGGTGCTGGGCTGGGTGGCACGTAACTCCTCGGCGGCCAATGGGGCCAGGGCTTCTTTCTCCAACAATTCCAACACTTTATCGAACTCCAGCTTCTGGAAAACGTCTTTCGGTTCAAAAACCATAATTATACGATGCAAGATTTGGGCATAAAAATACGACTGGAGAAACAAAAACGGGGCCGGGAAGTTCCCGCCAAGGTAGAAATAGCCTAAGACCCCCATTTCGCCAAAAGAGTCTCCTATGGACAATTTTTTTCAAAAGCCCGGGCAACCGTCGCTGGTTTGATAGATTTGTGCTTTCTATCCGTCAACCTTTGGTTTTGTACCCGATACGCTCTCTGCTGCGGACACGGATATGCTTAATCCTGATGGCAACCTGCTTGCTTACCCATTCCATTTTCGTATATAAACATTTCAACCAGTAGCAACATGAAACAGTTTTTTACCGCCTTTTTTGCCTTTGCCCTATTGACCATTGCCCATGCCCAGGTGCTTTATCAACAAGATTTTGAAAATGGCTTCGAAGACATGATCCTGATCGACAACGATAACAAAACACCTCATGCTAACGTAGCCAGCTTCGTGGATGCCTGGAACATCCGTGACAACGTCAGTGGGCAGGCCGCCATCAGCAATTCCTGGTACGCACCGCCCGGCAAATCCGACGATTGGATGATTACGCCAACCATCTCCGGCATCACACAAAAAACCATTTTGGAATGGGATGCCATGGCCCTGGACGCAGACTTTCCCGATGGCTACAAGGTGATGGTCTCCGTCACCGGAACGGCGATTGCCGATTTTACGGACCAGATTTTCCTGATCGCCGGGGAAGATGCCAACGATGATTTCGCGCACCGTTTCGTCGTACTAGATGCTTACGTCAATAAAGACATCCACATCGCGTTTGTCAACAATTCCAACGATCAGTTTCTGTTGGCTGTGGATAACATCACCGTGCGCAGTCTGTTGGATGTGGATGGTGCTTTCGTGAAGGTGGATGGCGAAAGCTATGTCCGCACCGGAGAGGCTACTTACCTCAACTATACGATTAAAAATGATGGCCTTCAGACGATAGATACCGTAACCATCACTTGGTCGGACGGTATTGCCTCTTATTCCGAAACGCTGACTGGCCTAAACCTGCAATTTAGCGAAGAATATGAAGGTACACTGGACCATGACTTTACCGCTGAGAGTCCAGACGAATATGCGTTGAATTTCAGCATTACCAGTGTAGGTAGCATCCCAGATGGCTTGGACGACAACAACACCGTCTCCAAGACGATTTCTGCGGTGTCCACCGTGGTACCCAAGCGCATCGTCGCCGAAGAAGCCACTGGTACATGGTGTGGTTATTGCCCGCGCGGTGCAGTGTACATGGACCAAATGGTGGAGGACTATCCCGACCTTTTCATTCCCCTCGCCGTACACAACGGCCCCAACGATCCAATGAAAGTCGTCGAATACGACGACGCTCTTACAAATTTTCCCGGCTTTGCGGGCTTTCCCTCGGTCGTCATGGATAGAAGGATCGTGGTTGATCCGCTGGATCTAGAGACCGGCATGGCAGCCCTGCGCGACTTGGTGACTCCCGTAGCCGTGGACGTATATGCCACTATTGATTCTTTGGCCCGCAAAATGTACATTCAAGGCAAGATCACCACTTATGCCAATCGCACGACCGCGAAGTACAATCTGGTGCTGGTGGTGGCTGAGAACGACGTACGCGGTACCGGTGCTGGCTACCGACAGACGAACTACTACGCCAACAACGCGCTGGGTGCCATGGCTGGATATGAGGCCCTGCCCGACCCAGTACCAGCATCACAGATGAAGTACGACTTCGTGGGCCGCAAGCTAATCCACGGCTTCCATGGTACGCCCGACATCATCCCCTCCACCTTCCAGGTGGATGACGAATTCAATTTTACAGCTGCTTACATTTTCCCGGCTACCTTCGATATGGACCAACTGTACGTAGTAGCAATGGTGATCGATAGCACCAGCGGCAACGTGCTGAACGCCGCCAAATCGGACGCAGCCACTTCGGCGGTCAAGGAAATCAAGGAACTGGGCACGCTGAAAATCTATCCCAACCCAGCCCAAGGCACGGCCTATGTAGATCTGGAACTAACCGCAACGGCTACAGTGACGATGGAACTAGTCAACCAGCTGGGCCAAACGGTGCGGATACTGGACAACGGCAAATTGCCAGCCGGTCATTCGGTGGTGCCGGTGAAAGTGGCGGGCCTGCCTGCTGGTGTGTATTTGGTTAAACTGAACATTGCCGGTCAGTCGGTGCTACGCCAGTTGGTGATCGAGTAGACACGGATTACGCGGATTTTCGATGCGGATTGCGCAGATTTTATCCGTGCAATCCGCCTTTTTATCCGCACAATCCGCCTTTTTATCCGTGCAATCCGCGTTCCATGAAACTCTACCTAATCGCCGGAGAGGCCTCGGGCGACCTGCATGGGGCTAACCTGATCAAAGCGTTGAAAAGTCAGCAGCCTGACTTGCATTGTCGGGTCTGGGGCGGCGACCTGATGCAGGCTGCTGGAGGAGAAGTGGTCAAGCACTACCGCGATCTGGCTTTCATGGGCTTTGTAGAAGTCGCCCGGAACCTGCGCACCATTTTCCAAAACTTAGCCTTTTGCAAAAGCGACATCTTGGCCTATCAGCCCGATGCGTTGGTGTTGATCGATTACCCAGGCTTCAACCTGCGCATCGCCCAATGGGCCAAACAACAGGGGCTGCGGGTCATCTACTACATTTCCCCACAAATCTGGGCCTGGCACAGCTCACGGGTCCACGCCATCCGGCGCGACGTGGACCAAATGTTGGTCATCCTGCCTTTTGAGACCGCGTTCTTTGAAAAGTATGGGGTAAAAACTCAATTTGTGGGTCATCCACTACTTGATGCCATTGATACTTCGGCGATGCAGCAAGCATCACCGGTAAAAGAAAAAATCATCGCGCTGCTGCCCGGCAGTCGGCAGCAGGAGATCAAGCGTATTTTGCCGGTCATGCTCGGCGTGACGTCTCATTTTCCGGACTACCAGTTTAAAGTGGCCGGGGCCACCTCGCTGCCGCCGGACTTTTATCAACCTTTTTTGGAAAAATATCCCCACGTGTCATTGAGCATCGGCCAGACCTATGCCCTGCTGGGCCAAGCCAAGGCAGCATTGGTGAAATCTGGAACCTCGACCCTTGAGGCAGCCCTGTTCCGTGTGCCGCAGGTGGTGTGCTATGCAGGCAATCCCTTATCCTACGCCATTGCCCGGCGTTTAGTCAACGTATCCTACATTTCTTTGGTCAACCTCATTATGAACCGTCCGCTGGTGCGCGAACTGATTCAGCATGAGTTGAATACGCATAACTTGCGCTCGGCATTGGCAGAAATACTTGACCCCGCACAGGCGGCTGAACTGCAAACGGGCTACGCGGAACTGCGACAGCGGCTGGGCGATGGGGGGGCCTCTAGTCGGGCGGCGGCGGCCATTTTAGACTTGGTATGCAGGTAGCGAAATATTCTTGCCAATGCCTCAATCCACCACGGTCACATCACCAGAAAACGTCTCTGTTGTACCATCGATGTACTGCACTTCCAAAGTATAAATGTACACCCCTGGGGTCACGTTCTTGCCTTTGTAGGTGCCTGGCCAGCCAAACTGGGCATCGTTGGTCGGCAGATCAAGTCCTTCGTAAATGCAGCCGCCCCACCGATCGTAGATGCGTAGGTAGCGGATATGTTGCACCTCCGCGCCAGTGGAAATAGTCAGGATATGGTTATAACTATTGGAATGCAAATAGATTATATTGGGTATGTACACCCGGTTGGCTTTTTCGACCGTCACCAGAATCTGGTCGCTGGCCCGGCAGCCGGACGTATCCTCCACTAAAACTTCATACACCCGAGTTCGGGGCGGCCTGGCCCAAGTCGTCTGTGCGGTCGGTTGTTGCAAATAATCCGCTGGTGTCCATTGAAATGTTTGTACGGTATTAGTATTTACGTCAGCCTCCAGCAAAGTGCTGTCGCCAAAAGCAATAATGATATCGGGACCAAGGTCTACCTGCAAGGGCGGCGGTGCCACAATATTGAACACTTGCTCCGTGGCACAGCCATTGGCATCCTCTACCGAAAGCAGGTAGGTGCCAATTAACAACGAACTGATGGTCAAGGGCAAAGTATCCACCACTTGACTCGCTTGCCCATCCAGGTTCACCAAGTAGGGCTTTATACCGCCTTGAATAGAATCTATAACCAAACCACCGCTCCGATCGTCAGAACAAGGCGGCGACTGGGTGTGGAAATCCACGGACAAGCCCGCTGGGGCCGTCAGTATGAACGAATCCCGAAAAATGCAGCCAGTCTGGTCCATTAGGAGTACGCTGTAATTGCCAGCAGGCACACCAGCTAATTGCAAGCCGGTCGCGCCATTGCTCCAGGTCGCCGTGATGGGCAACATGCCGCCGATGGGTGTAACGGTGATGGAGCCGTCCGATTCGTTCGGGCAACTCACATTAAAACCATTAAAGTCCAGCATAGTGGCCGTGGCCGACAAACTGCCAATCGTCACCGTAGCCGATTGCCCGATGATAAAGGGGCAAATATTGCCAGTAGTCACCAAGTTGGTGATAGTATAGGTAGTGGTAAGGGTTGGATTTACCAAAAAAGTAGCCCCATTGGCCACACTGTCCAGCTGAATTGGGGTGGGACCGCCATCGATGATTACGTCGTAGAAAGAGCCACCGCTGAGTTGCAGCGTCAACATAGTGGAGTCACCAGTGCAAATAGTGACATCCTGCTGGATGGCCCCGCTCGGCGCGGAGTTGACCTGTACCGTCGCCATGCCGCTGACCGTACCGGGGCAATGCATATCCTGCAAACTGAGCAGAGTAAAGTTCTGCGGCACTTGGACATTGCTGGTCGAGATGAAAAAGGGGTTGGTCAGTGCACTGATCGGGGCCTGTGGAGCACCGTCGAGGGCATACACCAGATTGAACGGGGCCGTGCCGGTAAACTGAATCTGGAAGGCGGCACTACCGCCCTGACAAATGGTGGTGTCGCCCGCCAGCGTGGCCGTGGGGACGGGGTGTACCACCACCGTAGCCGTTCCGCTCACTGTACCGGGGCAACCACCCATATCGCTCACACTCAATAAATTATAGATTGTAGTGTCGCCAGGATTGACCAGCAGGGTAAAATTATTGGTGGCCGAAGTCGCGTTTTGGGGCGTTCCATCGATAGAGTAGGCAAAATCGAAGGGGCCAGTACCGATGAATTGCACGGCCAGTTCGGTAGAGGTGCCCGGACAAATATCCGTTGTACCGGACAAAACTGCTGCGGGCGGTACGCGCCAAACCACCGTGGGGCCAGTCGCAAACGATAAACAGGGATCGTTCAAATCGATGTTTCCACCTAAACTATTGCCAGCCAGCGCAACGATATAGTAAGTGGTGCCTGGGGTCATGGTTGTGGAGTCGTAAGCAAAAACAGGGGTTGGGCTAATGTCCAGCACCGTCCAAGTAGGCGGGATAGGCATAGTGGTTAGGTAGTACAACAGGGTATCATTGCCATCCAGCACAACATTGGTAATTGGTGCTATCATCGCCGTATCGCCAACGCAAAGCAAGAGAGGTGCTTGCGACAAACTATCAATACTGGTCGTGCAGGGACAAATCACGGTGTCTCTGATCACATCCCCACCGCAGTTAAACTGGCTTTCCTCCACCAGAAAATAATATATCTCTTGGAGTGGAATGCTGGCACTAGTGAAGTGGCCAGTAGAGTCCAAGTTGCCCGGTACGATACCAGTGACCGTAGCGGAAGCACTATTCAGCACATCAAATTCAACAATATAAGTCTCATTGTCCGCCGAGCAAGTAATGACCGGATTGACAATAGACGGTACTTTGTGGACTGTTATCACCGCCTCGCCGCTGACGGTGCCGGGGCAGTTGGCATCCTGCATAGAGGTTAGTACAAAGGTGGTAGTTTGTTGCAGATTGGCCACAATATTGAACACCGTCTGGGTAGAGGTAGCGCTCATAGATTGCCCATTGCTGGTATAAGTAAATTGAAAAGGGGCTTGGCCCAGAAAAATAACCGTAATGCCCTGCGGCGTCCCTTGGCACACATCGTATATGCCGTCGATCGTGGCCGTTGGTTCCGCATTCCAGACGACTGGGGTACCGGGCGACACAGACAGACAGGGATCGGTCACTTGCACCCCACTGGCTCCGTCGCTATTGCCCACTACGGCAGAGATATAATAAGTGGTTCCTAGCACTACGCCGGGCAAAAAATCGAAGGAAGGCGTATTGCTGGTGGCCAGAATCATGCCTAGCGAATCGGTGGCACTGGTATGCAGCACATAGACCAACGCGTCGTCACTATCCAGTATTTGGTCGCCGTTGTGCGAGGCGGTGGCGGGGACACTCCGGCAAAATCTCCCCACGGTGGTGTCGCTCATCGTGCCAGCAGCGGAAGTGCAAGCACAAGGGGGGACGCCGACCAGCGTATCCGCTCCACAATCAAATGTATCGCGGATGTAAACGAAATAAGGTTCGCCAAAAGGATAAGCGGTACTGGCGAAGGTATTGCCGTTGAAACTGCCGGAAATGCCAGTCAGGTCGTAAGGTGGCCCACCACTTGTCACGTCGAACGACAGAGTATAAGTCAAACTGTCGAAGTCGCAAACCACCGTGGCGTTGTCCAATTGCGGCACCGTGCGGACGTTAATGGTCACTTGTCCAGACACCATGCCGTTTGGACAATATTGGTCGCCGACACTTATTAACTGTACACTGGTATTTTGCAATGGTTCCAGCATCAAGTCATACGCACTGCCACTGATGTTGCCAATGAGGGCCTGATTTACACCAGCCACAGCATGAACGAACGAAAAGGGTGCCGTACCCGTGAACGTAATGGGTAACGTGACTGCTACGCCCAGACAAATGTTGGTGTCTATAGTGGCCAATACGCTGGTCGGCGTGGCATGGAAGATTACTGGCGTGCCGGTTGCCACGGACAGGCAGGGGTCGCTCTGGTCGACTTGGCCATTGGCAGTAGCATTGCCCACAATGGACGACACGTAGTATGGCACTTCGGCCTGCATACCGTTTTGAAAAGCAAACCGTGGTTGTGCATTCCAGGCCACCACCATGCCGAGCGGCAAGGCTGGATTGGTGTGCAATATGTACCGCAGTATGTCGTCGTTGTCCAGCACCGTCCCCGTAGCGGCTAGTACGACCACGGTGTCGGTTTGGCACGCATCTACTGCGGTAAGGCTCATTGTCCCCGCATCGCCCGTGCAGATACAACTGGGCACGCCGCTTACCATGGTGTTGCCACAATTGATGGCATCGCGAAAAACAATGTTGTAATTCTGGGTCCCTGGCAGGATGGGACTCACAAAATGATCGCCCGTAAAAGTACCAGCCCCGGTAACCAGCGTGTAGGGGGGAGTACCGCTCAGCGCGTCAAACTCCACTTGGTAGTTCACGCCCGGCGGATCGCAGGTAACCGTTAGGTTGGCATAAGTAGGCGTATGGTTCACTGTGATAGTGGCAGAACCCATTGATGCCCCGACACAACCCGGTGACTCTGTTTTGGTCAGCACATAAGTGGTGGTGATGGTGGCAGCGATGGGCAGAAAAAAGGGGTCGTCGGAAGTGGTCAACGGCGGCTGGGATACCCCATTGGCCGTGTAAGTAATGGTAAAAGGCCCAGTACCCGTAAAATCCACCGTCACGCCACTGGTAGCCACATCGCAGAAAGTGCCACCGCCACTCATGTTGGCGGTCGGCGGGCTAAATACAAAGACTACGGCCTGGCCGGTCACCTCACCAAAGCAAATCCCGTTGTTGGTCACGCTTTGCAAGCGATAAAAGGTGCCGATCATTGGGTTCACCGATAATACAAACGGGTTGAGGCTGGTCGTGATCGGTGGTTGTGCGATGTTGTTGGTGGTATAAACGAAGGTATGCGGACCAGTACCTTGAAACGTGACCATGACCTGCGCGCCATTGCCGTTTTGGCACACCTGGCCACCCCCACTTATGTCGGCGGAGACGGGTGGCGGTACGGTGACGACTACCATATCGGTGGCGGTGCCTACACAACCCGCACCGCTTACGCTGGTGAGGGTGTAGGTGGTGGTGGCGGTTGGCGCGATTAACAGCGTGGCTTGGTTGGCAAAAGCAGTGTCCGGCCCCTGTGGAACGCCCGCAACCGAATAATTGTAGATAAATGGTGCGGTACCGGTGAAGTTCAGCCGCAGCTGGGTGGTATCGCCACTGCAAACCGTGGTATCGACGAAAAAGGTACCGACCGGAATGGCGTTGACCACGAAAGTAAATTGCCCAGTCGCCATGCCGTTGCCGCTGGCATTGCTCACACTGACCAATTGCACTGTATTTTGCCCTACCGGCGGCGTTACTGGCAAGGACAGTGTCGACAAGGAAGTTGTAATCGGTGGCTGGTTGACGTTGTTGATTGCATAGACCAGGATGTAGGGGCCACCGCCAGTAAGGTTCACCGTCAACGTACGCATGGTGCCGCTACATAGGGTGTCCACGCCGCTGAGTAGGGTAGCCGTTGGAATGGGGTTTGGGCTAATGGCCAGGGCAGTTTGGGCAACCGAACACCAAGCGCAGCCTAGCAAACCGAGTTTTAAGATAAAGGACAATCTGGAGTAAATAATTAGTAACATATTGGCTATCAAAAGATTAAAAACGGTTCATTGCAAAACCGCTCGGTTGGGTGGAAGCGGTCGGGACAGGCAAGGGCAAAGGTAGGAGAAATGGGAACAAGCAAAAGGACAATAAGCAAGAGGCAATAAGCAAAACGCCATCGGCGATTGGCAATAAGCAGCGCATGAATGTAATGCTCTGTTGTTTTTACCTTTTGCATCTTTGCCCTTTGCGAGGAAGCCCCGTAAAGGGGAGAGTACTTTGAGGAGAACATGAGAATTGATCGCTTGACGGGTGCTTTTTTGCTTATTGCCATTTTGCCAATTGTCCTATGTATACCAAACTACTGCACGAACTTTCTACGCTGCCCGTTACGCTGGTCGCGGTCTCCAAGACCCACCCGCCGGAACGTATTTTAGAGTTGTACCAACAGGGGCAACGCGCCTTTGCGGAGAACCGTCCGCAAGAGATGCTGGACAAGCACTCGACGCTGCCCCAAGACGTGGAATGGCATTTTATTGGTCATTTGCAAACCAACAAGGTGCGCCTGATCGCTCCATTCGTCCACCTGATCCACTCGGTGGACAGCGACAAACTACTCCAGGAGATAGATAAACAGGCTGCTCGGGCAAATAGAGTGCTGGATTGCCTGTTGCAGTTCCACATTGCCCAGGAAGAAACCAAGTTCGGATTCGATGAACCGGCAGCGCGGACCCTGTTAGCCAGCCCGACCTATCAGGCCATGCAACACGTGCGCCTGTGTGGGGTGATGGGCATGGCGACTTTTACGGATGATGTGGAGCAGGTGCGAAGCGAGTTCCGGGCATTGCGCCGCATTTTCGACACCTTGCGACAGGACTTCTTTCCTGCCGCTGCCCATTTTAAGGAATGCTCCATGGGAATGTCCGGCGATTGGCGTGTGGCAGTGGAGGAAGGCAGCACGATGGTGCGGATTGGGAGCCTGATTTTTGGGGCGCGGTAAAGGGTGATTAGTCTACTATGAAAGCCCAGTAATTGCGCCGATTATCCACCTTTTATTGTTTTTTGAGCAGCCATAAAGAGTAAATAATCCAGAATCAAATCTATTTGCCCCTCTTTTAATTCCAATAGCGGCATTTTACTGTTTTGCCTAAAATCGCTCGGGTTTTTTATAAATAATTTCAACTGGTCTACTTTCCAATATTCTGTGACGCTTTTAGGATAGTTCAATTCCGGACCTACCATGCCGCCTGCTTGATTTATAGCGTGGCATTTGATGCACTTAGCTTTGAATATCGAAAAACCTTCCAATATTTTGGCATCCTTGCTTTTGGGAGTCGCCATGCTGTACTCGGTTTTTTTCTCTACGAATTGCATACTGACTATGCCGTAGGGAAAAGAGTGTTTATGGTCATTTATGGTTAGGTCCCAAACCAGATAAGCGGGGGAAAATTTATCCTGCATATCCTCATCCCAATCGCCTGTTGCGTCAAAATCTTTTACGGCAATATATCCATTATCCGCCAGCAAGTGCTCCAATGGAACAATTGGGCGGTACCCATCTTTACAGAAGAAAGCAATATCGTATATGGAAGTATCGATCTGAAATTCTTTGATCAAGTCAGTAAAGATTGTTTTCGTTTTTACGCCGACATAAGTTTTTTCTTTTTTTACCTCAAAATCGTATTGGATGTGGAATTTTTCTTTTTCGTATTGCTGGAGTAGTAGGACAAGGTCTAATTTTGAATCAGTGCCGACAATAGAGGTTTGTGACGGGTTACTTGCTGTATATTGGCAGCCAATAAAAATTACGGTAAAAATTGTCAGCGTAGAAATTCGTTGCACTGGTTTGTATAAAACGAATAATAGTTGTCCCATCGTTGCTTCGCTACGGGTGGTTTGGCACTACCCAAAAACGCGCCGTAAAGTATGGACAACACCCCATCCATCGAAATCATCCGACCACTTTTTCAAAAAATCATGTTGATCTGGCGAACGCGGAACCTACCTCGCGGCTACCATCCTGCCAGTCAATATCCTTATTAGCCCAGCACCTTTTGCGTCAATTTTTGGTCAACTCCCGCCCGATCGTAGGCTTTGCTGCATGGCTCACTACCTTCGCCACCATTTAGCATTGCCGCCTTATGTCAGACAAACTGTTGCCCCTGAATTCCATCCTCCTCCATGCCGCCCAAGGCCGACCCACCGAACGCCCTCCCGTCTGGATCATGCGCCAGGCCGGCCGCATTCTGCCGCAGTACCGGGCCTTGCGGGCCAACTTCCCCGATTTCAAGGCCTTCGTCAAAACGCCGACCGCCGCCGCCGAGGCTACTTTACAGCCCGTGGATGAACTGGGCGTGGATGCGGCGATCATTTTTTCCGACATCCTGGTGGTACCGGAAGCGATGGGGCTGGACTACGAAATGGTGGAGGCCAAAGGGCCGCGTTTCCCCAAAGTCATTGAAAATGAAGCGGATATAACGGCCTTAGCTTCGGGCCAGGCGGCTGCCGACCGACTGGACTACGTGTACGAGGCCCTGCGCATCACTAAGCGTGCACTAGGGGGCCGGGTGCCGCTGATCGGTTTTGCCGGAGCACCCTGGACGATTTTGGCCTACATGGTCGAAGGCAGCGGCAGCAAGACTTTCTCCAAAGCCCGTCGCCTATTGTACACCGAACCGGCCCTGGCCCACGCGCTGCTCGGAAAGATCACCGAAACAACCATTGCCTATTTGCGCGGCCAGGTGGCAGCCGGGGTGGACCTGGTGCAATTGTTTGACTCTTGGGCGGGCGAGTTACCCCCAGCCCATTATCGCACTTTTGCTTTGCCTTATCTACGCCGCATTTGCGCGGCCCTGCCCGAGGTGCCAAAGACGGTGTTTGCCAAAGGCGCCTGGTTTGCGATGGAAGAATTGGCCGATCTGCCCTGTCAAGTGCTGGGTCTCGACTGGAATATGTCACCTGAATGGGCAAAAGCGGTCACGGCCGGCAAAAAGGTGTTGCAGGGCAATATGGACCCTTGTGCCTTGTACGGCACTACACAAGGGATTGAAAGAGAAACCATTGCGATGCTTCAGGCCTTTGGCGGGAAGCACATCGTCAATCTTGGTCACGGTGTGTACCCCGATACGCCACTGGAGGGCGTGCGGGCGTTTGTGGAGGCGGTCAAGGAGTTTCGATATTGACCAGGAGGAGTAACCCTTCCACCGCTTCTACGGCTCTGCGGGTACGTTCCTCGAAACCGCCGCTTATTATCGTGTAGCGGTAGTGCCGACTTTCCAACTCTTCGTGCAGCCGCCGAAACATAAATTCGCGCTGATGCTCGTACTCGCGGAGGCCATCGTTTTGCCACGGAATATCCGGCTGGAGCAATAAGAACAAGTCGTAGTGCCGGGCATGGCTGGCCCACACGATCCAGGGTTGGCAACGGCCTTGAAAGTAAATCTCGCTCCACACTTGGGTGACAATCAGTTCGGTATCGCAAAACAGGACGCGGTTGGCCTGCTTGGCCATGTGGTCCTCGCGGTACAGTTGGCCGCCCGCAATGTGGGCAAAGTCCAGCTCAGTGAGCTGCATCCCAAACTTTTCGCAGTAGGTACGGCCATATTCTTCCACAAAAGCGGTTTGGAAATGTGCGGCGAGATGCTCGGCCAAGTAGCTTTTCCCACAACTTTCCGGGCCGACCAATGCCACACGGTATAGATAGTCTGCTTTCATAAAAAGACCATTATGGGTGGTAATCTCCATAATTTTTTAAGATCACCACCCTTCACAATTTTCTCAACATCCTCGACTCCTTACTTACCTTCATTCAATTTCCAGTCATAGTCCAGGTAACCAATATCGGTTTTACTGGTCAGTTTTGCCGTGGAATATTTGTTGAGGAATTCCCAGACCGAGCCGCCGTCGCGTTTGAAATCGCCGTCGAACCACTTGAATATCTCGGATATTTCTGCTTTGTCCGCCTTGATCTTGTTCCGGCTGGGGTCATTCACAAAACTGCGCATCCCGGCATCCAACTGCTTCTCTAGTTTGGCGGCGGTGTAGGCTTCGTTCATCAATTTTGGACAAGAATAGGAGGCGCAATTGACCGCCGCGTGGATGCGGGCATCCTTGAAGACCGGGCGCAGGATGTTGTGTTCGATGTTGTTCAAATCGTAGGTATAGCCCTGGATTTTGATGAACTTGATGTCCCATAC
>JAYUXG010000420.1:0-3679 GCA_043753125.1 Saprospirales bacterium
CCGGCAAATTGAGCTACTCCGGCAGCAACTGCAACAGGCCGGGTCGAAATTTCAGCATAAGATCGCTCTGCCTTATCAGCACGGATTTACCATCGTGGAAACCAGCGCTATCCTCTATTGTGAATCCGACAGCTGCTATACCCGCGTCTTCCTGGCCAGCGGAGAGATGTACCTGATCACCAAAACCCTCGGCGACGTGGAGGACACCCTCTCCGGCGGCGATTTTTTCCGCATCCATAAACAGTCCCTGGTCAACCTTCGCCACGTCACCCGCTACGTGCGCGGCGATGGCGGCTACGTGGTCATGCCTGATGGGAAAAGTCTGTCCATCGCACGTAGCCGGAAGGAGGAATTTGGGGATATTTTCCGGCATCTTTAGGCATATAATCCTAGAAATCCGTCCCCAAAGCCAAATGAAACATCGGCTTCTGGATCACCCGCGTCTCGACGCCCCAGGCATAATCGGCGCGGATATACAGCCCAAACAAGAGGGTGCGCACCCCCACGCCGTAACCGGCTACCAGCGGATCGCGGAAGTAATTCACCTTGATGGTCACCGTGGGCGGATTGTACAAATACACCGTATTGATGGGGTTGTTACCCTGGTATGGACTAATGCCCTGCCAGGCCGAACCCACGTCGAAGAAACCAATCAGTTGGAAGTTGCGCCAGAAATTGCCCAGCACTGGTTTTTGGGAAAAATACTTGAAGATCGGCACCCGCAGCTCCGTATTCAGCAGCGCAAAGGAGTTGCCATTGCGGATGTTTTGCTTGAAACCCCGCAGGTTGGAGGCCAGTGTTTGGTAAGCGAACTCGTCGCCACTGGGTAGGGAGATGCCCGTCTCGAATTTAGGAAAAATCCAGTTGTCCACGCCACCCAGCACATACAGCATCTTTTCGGAGCCAAAAGAAGTGGCTCCGGCCAGCCGCACGGCTATTTGCGAACGGCGGTCCAGCATCTGGTAATGCCGGGCATCCAGACCCACGATGGTCATGAAGCCCGAATTGAATTTGAGGCTGAGGTTGGGTTCCGTATTCAAGTCAAAACTTTTCACCGCCTCCACATAGACTTTGGCCCGGGTGCCGGTTTTCAGGTTTAGGTCAATGCCCACCGTGTTGTCATACACACCCGCCAGGCGCAGGGAAGCACGCTGCTCGGCCAGGTCGGATTTTTCCAGCGTGGGCAGGTCCGAGCTGAGCGCAATGGTCTTGTCTTGCCGCAGCCCCGCCGTCATCCGTAAGCTGGTGAACACATCGAGCGGATAGCGTATTTCGTACTGGCCCAAAATAGTATTGGTGCGTTCCGAATAATCCGGGGGCAGCACGGGCGAAGAAGGCTGTTCGCGGGGCACATTGTTGACCTGCGTACGCCGATAGAACAAAATCCGCCGGTCCAGCCGCCGTTTTTTGTTGTCGAACCACAAGTAATACTCCGCGCCGTTGAAAGTTGTGGGCAACCGGAACCCCGCTTCCACCACGTAGTCTTCCAATAAATCCTTGAAATTGGCCTTGATGAGTACTCCTGGCGGTGGCGTGCGCAGGCGGTCTTGCGGGCCATCGTAGCGTTCCAATCCCTCGAACAACTGGTTGTTATCCATGGTCGTGGAAATATAATCGGTGCGAAAGCGTAGGCGGTAGGGAATAATCTGCGCCGGGTTGAAACGAATGATGCTGCCGTTCTTGCCAAACTCTACTCTTGACCGCTCCAATGCCCTGGGGCGGCGGGGTGCCAGCTGCATAGAATCGGCATCCATGCGGATGATCGTCACCGGGTTGTCGTCTGGCTGCTGCGGTGGGCGTGGCACTTCGGGCTGTTGTTCTTTGCGGGCATCGGGTGCTGGCAAGGCGAGGTGGTCCGGCACTTGGAAGTACCAACCCGGCTGAACCAACCGGGCGGTATCCGACAGGTTGGGTTCGTCGGAGCGAGGGCGTTCCACCGGCACCTGGCCAGTGGACGATGGCGACAACCTCTCTTCGATAACGGGTTGAGATGGTATGGGCAGACTTGCATTGCGCAACATCAGTTCGCGGTAACGTGTGATGCGCACGGGTGCTACGGTCAGCGGGTCGGTCTGTTTGGTAAAGAAGGCCGTTTTGCCGTTTCTGGGTACGATTTCCACCATTTTTCCAGTACGCATGGAAAGGGTCTGCCCAACGATGTTGCGGTCGTAGTTGGTTTGGTTCCAAACGCGGGGCCGTTTTTTGAACACCGCAAAACTGCGCACACTGTCGATTTTAGTGGAATCTAAATTCAGCACTACCGTATCTGCGGGGGCGAGCAAGGCCAAAGCCTGCTCCAATGGCCACTCGCCAGTACGGGTCATATCCAGCGATTTCACCACAATATCGTCCTGGAGATAGAAATTGGTCTGGTAATAAGCCGTGTAGGGCTCCAAGTATCCTGCTTGTCGGTTCACCACACCGCTTTCGTCGCTAAGATAAGCGAAGTGCGCGCTGTCCACTCCAATCGGCTGGCGTTCGTCGGCATAAGGCGATTTGGTGATGCGCTGTAGCTGGGCACTGCGCACCTCCAAATCGAATAGAAAAACGTCAAAATGCCCCAACGGCAAGATGGTATCCAGACGCTGCACCGATAACGTATCGGCCACCCGATTGCTGGCGAACAGCACCTGCCGGTGTCCATCGAGCTGCACCACGGAAGCATCGAGATCGTCCCAAAAATCCTGGGTGAGCCGCTCGCTTTGCCGGTTGATGGTGCGGTACAGGAATAGATCGGTGTAGCCTTTAACTGCTGCCGAGAGGAGGAGCTCGGCAGGGTTGGTATGCTCCAAACTATACACCCGCTGGTACTCGGAGGGAAAAGGATAGATTTCCTTCTTTTTGGTCGTCACATCATACGTCGCGAGGTGTAGTATGTCGCGGCGTTCGTACAGCACTGTGAGCCGCTGGTTATCGGGGTTCCAAGCCAGTAAGGGGTAGTTATAGTCGGCTGCCTGGAGGGCATTGCGGGAACCGCTGCGCATGGCCTGGGTGCGCTCGCCGGTCTGGAGGTTTTGAATCCACACCCGCCACTTGCCGATGTCATTACTGACATAAGCAATGCGCTGTCCATCGGGGCTGATCTTCAATTGGGTGAGCGGCAGGTTCTTCTTATTTTTTATTGCCACTTGGGCAGTCGCATCCGGCGTGCGCATGAAGCGTGTCTCATCTACATAACGCTGGTTGAAATAGTCGAGCATCGCATCGGTAGTACGTCGATAGCCACTGCCCAGCACGTACAAAAAGCCGGCGTCCACGCTTCGATTGATGCGGGTGAGGTACAGTAGATTGCTGACCATGCTGCGCCCAAAGTGCAGCCCAATATAGTGCCACAGGGCATGGCCAGCCACACGCGGGTGGCTGCGGGCCAGCTTATCGAAACTGGTGTAGCGGCCCGTGAGCAGCAGGTCGCGCAGTTCGTTGTCAAGTTGCGGACTCCATTCTTCGCCGCAGTAAGCGGTGAGGCCACTGGTGTACCAGCCAGGCAAGTTCAGCAGCACGGCGTTTTGTACGATTTCCTGCAAATTGGAGCCAAACAGCATCGAATTGAGCAGCACAGCAGCCATGCCTTCGCGAATCTGCACCTGCAAATGCTGGTGGTCACCGTCGAAATAGACAAAGATCTTGCTGCCCACTACCTTGGTTTCCCCCGAACGCAGCTGGAAAACCCCATCCTCGC
>JAYUXG010000421.1:0-8962 GCA_043753125.1 Saprospirales bacterium
TGGATGGGCCGTCCGAGGGTAGTCGGTGCGATCATCCAGCGGCGGGCATCGTGATAGCGGTGCTCTTCGTAGGCCAGTTCCACCCGGCGCTCATTGCGATAGCGATTTTTCAGCGCAGCACCGCTTTCGGTGATGGCGGGCATACCGGCCCGGAAGCGCAACTTGTTCAACCAAGTTTGGGCTTCACTGTCTTCCCCCAATTCGATGCAGGCCTCGGCGTAGTTCAACACGGCTTCGGTGTAGCGAATAAAGGGCCACGGAATCACTTGTGCGCTGGATTGGTTGTCGGGCAAAGCCGGGTCCGCATCAATGAATTTGCGGGTGTAGTAGTGGGTGCGGCTGCCGTTCCAGTTCTCAATGGGAGACTCGCGGGTGTCCAAACCATTGATGATCCCGCCATTGCCGTTGTCATAGTAACCAGTTTGTATCTCGTTCATCGGATCCAGAGCGGCCACGTCGGCCGGGCGTGGCTTCCAATCAGCACCGTCGTAAAGGACGGTGGCGTAGAAACGCGGGTCGCGGTTGGCGTATGGATCGGCTTTGTGCGCAGAATTATTCCAGTCGAATTTGGTGCCGTCCATCAGTTCGTAATCGTCCACCAATTGCTGTACGGGTGTGTTACCGGCCCAGTTGTGGTATCCATTTGGTCCGTTGTTGATGCCATAGTGGATGCCGCCCAAAGGCCAGTTGTCCTCGGCCACATACAAAGCAGTGTGCGTACGTTGAAAAAGCAACTCTACTGCCGCGCTTGGGTCGGCGGCTTTGCTTTTGCCGCCCATCGAAATGGCCACATGGTTGGTTTTGGCCTCTTCCAAAGAGGCGGGGGCACTCAAGTCAAGTTTGTAGCCAGTGGTCGCTTCCAGTACAACCTTGGCCGCGTTTTTGGCCGATCTCCAGCGGGCAGCACGGTCGCCCCCCGCGTAAGCAACCAAGTCAATGTTGCCGAAAGAAGATAGGGTAGCAGAGTTGGATTTAGCGGTAGGGCCATCGTGCAGGTCGCTGGCTGCATACAGCAGCACCCTTGATTTAAGCGCCAAAGCAGCCACCATAGAGGCACGACCAGGCGTCACTGCCTTGCCATCCAACAGTTGGGCAGCCATATCCAGATCGCTGACAATGGCGTTGACACACTCTTCGAAGGTGTTACGCGCAATGGTGTAATCCTCATTCAAACCGTACGGTTTGGTAATGATCGGAAAGCCACCGTAGAAGCGCAACAACTGGTGGTTATAGTAAGCCCGTAAAAAGTGGGCTTCGCCCATCAGCCGGTCACGCAGCACATCGTTCGAGAAAGTGGACGTAGGCAGGTTTGTCAAAGCGATGTTGGCCTGACGGATGGCCAGGTACATATTGTCCCAATTGTAGGTCGAACTTCGCCAAGCCAAGCTGGAAGGCGTTTCGGCCCCCTCGTTGAACTGGGCAATGCCACGCCCGGCGTGGGTGAACATGGCCTCGTCGGTGATGGAGGCCAGGGCCTGTTCCTCAAAACCCCCGTAACCGAGGAAGGAATAGACATTGAAGATAAAGGCCTCCGACAGCGGGCCATCTTTCCAAGTAGCCTCACTGGAAATTTTGTCGAGTGGCTGGGTGTCCAGGAAATCCCGCTTGCAGGATATATAGACCAAGCCAATCGCCAATAAAAATAGCGAATATGCGCTAAGCTTTTTCATGGTGTGTGCATTTAATGCTTAAAAAGTGATGTTGATACCGGTATTGAGGACCCGCGACTGCGGATAATAGACCCCACTGCCAGCCCTGGCCTCTGGGTCGAAAATGTCGTTGGCTGCAAAGGTCAGCAAGTTCAAGGCGTTGACATAGACCCGCAAACCACCAAACTTATAACGATCCAACACCCTGCGAGGTATGCTGTAACCCAGTTCGATGTTTTTCAACCGGACGTAATCTTTGCTGAACAGGAAGTACGTGTTGTTGGCAAAGCTGCCGCCCGTATAATAGGTGTCGCCGCGACTGGCCAGACGGGGGTGTTCACTACTCGGATTGTCGATGGACCAACGGTTGTCATGGCTGTATTTCAAGAAGTTGCCGATGTCGCCGGATTCCGTGGAAATACGCAGGGAAGCGCCCGTGGCACCTTGGAAGAGGGCCGAAAAGTCGAAGGGGCCATAACTGAGGCTCAAATTCGCACCGAAGTTGAATGTTGGGAAGAGGTTGCTATTAAGGCGCACCTGATCGTCGGCATCAATCAGGCCGTTGCCATCATAGTCCTTGATCTTCAAATCGCCAGGCAACAGTTTTGTGGTGACACCACTGTAATCAATGGTGTTGGCCTCGACGGCGGCCTGGTCCGCAAAGACACCATCGGCTTCGTAGACCAGATACGCACCAATTGGCTTGCCTTCTTGCTTTTGGTAATCAGGTATGCCGGGTACTTCGTCCAAGAAAATAACCTTATTGTGGGCGACACCACCGTTCACTCCAAACCGAAAGCGCAGCTTGTTGCGGGTACTGGAGTTGTAGCCTACGGCAAATTCGAAGCCTTGGTTATCCACCTTACCCGCGTTGACTGGCGGCAACAGCGAACTGATGCCCGAAGATGCTGGCGTGGAACCCGTTTTTTGGATCAAGATTTGGTCGCGCCGGTTTTTGAAAACCTCGAAGTTCAGGTCGATTTTTTCGTTGAACAGGACGGCATCCAAGCCAAAATTAAGGTTGTTGGCGCGTTCCCAGGTAAAGTTGGGGTTGGCCAAGACCACTTCTTCCAGAGTGCTGACCACTACCCCGTTGATGGGATAATTGCCAAACCCGTAAGTGGACAGATAGGCATACTCTTGCAGCTGGTCATTGTAAAATACCTGGTCATTGCCCATTTGCCCATAGGAGGCACGTAGTTTCAAGAAATCAACCACCTTGACGTTTTCCATGAACTTCTCGCTGGACACGTTCCAACCCAGCAACAGGCCTGGGAAGAAACCGAAACGGGTAGCTTTCGGGAAAATGTAGGAACCGTCGTAGCGCCAGATAAATTCGGCCAGGTATTTTTCCTTGAAATTGTACTGAAAACGGCCATAGTAGCCCAAACGCGCCCTCTCGTAGGCAGATCCCCCCGTGTTTTGCTGTTCGGAACCACCAGCAAACAATTGGTCCACCGCTGTGGAAATGAAGTTGCGCCGGTAAGCATCAAAACGGTCGCCTTTGAACTGCTCTTTGGTTACCCCGGCCAAGACGCTAACCGTATGGTCGCCCATGATGCGGTCGTAGCTAAGCAACGAAGTCAGGTTGGTGTTGAGTACGGAACGGTAGGATTGGGAGAGACGCGGGTCCGTAAAGTTGGAGCGGGTCGCGCCGACCAACAGGGGGGTCTTGCCGTCGGGTTCGAACGTGGTGCGGTCCCAGTAGTACAGCTGCCAAGGCGTTTGCCAGGTTTTGTCGATGCGGTTGCTGCGGTCAATGGCCGCACCAAGGGTCAGTTTCAGGCCGGCGACCCATGGGTTGGTAATCTCCACGCCGCCGTTGACCTGCTGATAATCAGTGGGTTGCTCGGTGTAGCCGGTAGCGTTGGTCGTAATAACATACGGATTTTGGCCGTTCTCGATGTCAGGACCAGGCTTGCCATTGGGCCATACTTCCGGCTCGGTGGGCCGCCCGCGCATGAGCATCCGGAAGATGGAACCGGCGGGTTCGGTGGGATAGTTACGGTTCTCCCGGCGTAACGAGACCCCCAGATTAGCACTGATGTAGTTGTTCACCTTTGCGTCAAGGTTGACCCGCGCATTGTACTGCTTGTAGTAGGTGGCGGACTCTTTGTAAATGGCATCCTGGAAAACATATCCCAGCGAAGTCAGGTAGCGGACGTTTTCGTTGCCGCCGGACAATTGGAGGTTGTGACGATTTTGCGGAGCCCATTTTTTGAACGCATCGCCAAACCAATCGGTGTCGGTGTAGCCCCACGGGTCAGAGCCGTCGCCGTGCTTGCGCACTGCGTCCGGGCTGTAGTTGGCATTCAGGGTGGCCACGCCCGGCGTGGGCGAGACGTACGTGCCGGTACTCTTGATGCTGGTGGAAGCGGCCTGCCATTCATTGACCGGGATCGAACGATAAATAGGTAGTTCGTTCATGATGTTGGCGTACTCCACGGCGTTCGACATGTCAGGTACCACGGTGGGCTGTGACCAACCTTGGTTGAAATTGTAGGACAGCGTAGGCTTGCCCGTTTTGCCGCGCTTGGTCGTGATCAAGATCGCGCCATTGGCGGCCCGTGCGCCGTAGATGGCAGCCGACGCGTCTTTCAACACCGAAATAGACTCCACATCCTGCGGGCTTAAACGGCCCAAACCACCGTCGCGGTCCGGAATACCGTCAATAACAATCAGCGGGCTGCTGTTGCCCAGCGTGTTGATGCCCCGGATGTTGATGGTGGCCCCGTCACCGCCTGGCTCTCCACTTTCCTGGATGACCACCACTCCGGACAATCGGCCAGCGAGCGAGTTGGACATATCCACAGCAGGCGACTTAACTAAGTCTGACCCACCGATAGCCACCACAGCACCCGTCAGAGTCGCTTTCTTCTGCGTGCCATAAGCGACGACAACCACCTCGTTGACGGCAGAAAAGCCTTCTGCCAAGGTGACATTGAATTCGGTACGTCCATCAAGAGCAAGTTCTTGGGTCTCGTACCCGGTGTAGGAAATCGCCAGGGTACTGGCGCCCGCCGGTACGGTCAGCCGGAAATTTCCATTTTCGTCCGTCACAGCACCTTCGGTGGTACCCTTTACCGCCACAGTAGCGCGGATAACTGGGGCGGCATTCTCATCTAGCACTTTCCCGGTGATGACGGTGGATTGCGCCAAGGCAAATTGGGCAAAAAACAGCAGCAAAGCCAGCAGCGGTAGCCTTGGCCAAGCCTGTTTGGACTTCTCACGTTTTGATGGCAAGTAAAATTGAAACATTGGCAGAGTCGTTTAAATATTGAAGATTAGAAGAAGGCAGTAATATTGCGAAAAGGTTGGGTTATTGATCGTAGCCAAGGCTATCTTTTGGCGGAAAATACCTTTCCCTGCCAAATGACATTTTGAATTCCTGCCTGTGACGGACAAATGTATGAAATTGCCCACAGTGTGCAATATTATGATTTTTATTTTTTCAAATAGACGTTTTGGGTTTTTGTTAAGTCAATTTATTATATTTTTTATTAATGTATAAGTGGGCATACAATGAGTATGGAAAGGTGATGTGTGCGTATCCTGCTTCTCTTTGTGGCCACCTGTGGTATTTTATCGCGAACACAATGGAAGATTGCGTACAAGCTGTTATCCATGCCCACACATTTTCTAAAATAAAATACTCAACGGTTTTTCAATACCAAAGGGCAATAAAGAGGATAAGATTAGCTAATCTTGCCCAATAAAATTTGATATATGCCCTCTCAACGATCTTTTCTCTTTGTTCTTCTGCTTAACTGCTTGTTGGTCAATGCCAACGCCCAGGTGCGCGTCCACCATCCCCGCCTGGAGAACCTGACCAACCCCATTGGCCTGGACGTGACCCAGCCCCGCTTTGGCTGGCAACTCGTCTCCGACCGCCGGAATGTGTTGCAAACGGCTTACGAAATCCGGGTAGCTGCCAGCCCGGCAGATTTGACAGCGGACAGGAAATTGGCCTGGAAATCCGGTAAAATCGCTTCTGACGCTTCCGTTTGGGTACCGTATAGCGGCCCGGCCTTAGTGTCGGGCAGAAAATACTGGTGGCAGGTGCGGGTATGGGACAATACGGGCGGCTCCTCGGCTTGGAGTGAGCCTGCCTACTGGCAAATGGGGCTATTGACCGCCGCCGACTGGCAGGCCCAATGGATTGCACCGACGGAACCAGAGGACACGACCCATCCCAGCCCAACGTTCCGGAAGGAGTTCGCTGTTAAGAAAAAAATCGCCTCGGCCACGGCCTATATCACTGCGCATGGCTTATACGAAGCCCAGATCAATGGCCAGCGCGTCGGCCAGGACTACCTCACGCCCGGCTGGACGGCTTACCAAAAACGGCTCCAATACCAGGCCTACGACGTAACCCGTCTGCTGAAAAGCGGCCCCAACGCCATTGGGGTCAATCTTGGCGATGGCTGGTGGCGGGGCGAGATCGGTTTTGCCAAAGGCAAGGAATTTTATGGCCCGGACGTGGCGTTATTGTTCCAACTGGACCTCGAATACAATGACGGAAGCCATGAAGTCATTGGCTCCGACAAAAGTTGGAAATACGCCGCCAATGGTCCCATCCGCTTTGCGGAAATCTACCACGGCGAAACACAGGATGCTCGTTTAGAACAACTTGGTTGGTCGATGGTAGGCTTCAACGATGGTCAGTGGGCCAACGTGGTGGTACGGAATTTTTCGAAAACCAACCTGATCGGTACCTACAACGAGCCCATCCGAAAACACGAATTATTTACGCCCATCCAGATTTTCCGCACCCCAAAGGGCGAGCTCATCGCCGATTTCGGTCAAAACCTCGTCGGCTGGGTCGAGTTGAAAGCCAAGGGTAAAAGCGGCGATCAGGTGGTGCTACAGTTCGCTGAAGTGCTGGATAAGGAGGGCAATTTTTATACCGCCAACCTGCGCGCCGCTCGCTGTACCGACACCTGGACGTTGAAAGGCGGTGCGGAAGAAAGGTTCGAGCCACATTTCACTTTTCACGGTTTCCGCTACGCAAAAATCGAAGGCTACCCCGGCGATTTGAAGCCCGAAAACATCCAGGCCGTCGCGTTGTACTCCGCCATGCGCCCAACGGGCAGCTTTACGAGTTCCAACTCGCTGATCAACCAATTGCAGCACAACATCCAATGGGGGCAGCGCGGCAATTTCCTGGACGTACCGACTGACTGCCCGCAACGCGACGAGCGGCTCGGCTGGACGGGCGACGCGCAGGCCTTCAGCCGCACGGCTGCTTACAACTTCGATGTGCATAATTTCTTCACCAAATGGCTGAAAGACGTGGCCGCCGACCAACAACCCAACGGCTCGGTACCTTGGGTGGTACCCAACGTCCTGAATCCAGACATGGGCGCATCCGCTGGCTGGGCCGATGTGGCCACCATTATCCCCTGGAATATGTGGCTGGCTTATGGCGACCGCCGCATCCTGGAAGACCAGTATCCGAGCATGAAGGCCTGGGTCGGGTATATGCGCACGCAGAGCAAAAATGACCTCTGGAATACTGGCTCCCACTTCGGCGACTGGCTTTTCTACAGTGCCTTCGACGATAACGACGGACGATCAGCTATCACCGATAAGTATCTCATCGCGCAGTGTTTTTATGCCCATTCCACCCAATTAATCATTAATGCAGCCCAGGTATTGGGCAAAAAGGACGATGTGGCGACCTATTCGGAATTATTGAAAAAAATCAAAACTGCTTATTTGAATGAATATGTCACACCGAATGGACGGCCGCTTTCCTCCACCCAAACGGCGTATGTATTGGCCTTGCAATTTGATTTGTTGCCCGAAAGTCAGCGCGAACAGGCAGCTAAAAACCTGGTGGCCAACATAAAAAACTATGGCACTCACCTCACCACCGGCTTCCTGGGCACGCCCTATCTCTGCCACGTGCTGACCCGCTTCGGCTATAATCATTTGGCTTATAAGCTATTGAATCAAAAAACTTATCCGTCGTGGCTCTACCCAGTGACGATGGGCGCGACTACCATCTGGGAACGCTGGGATGGCATTCGGCCCGACAGTAGCTTTCAGGCTATCACCATGAATTCCTTCAACCACTACGCTTATGGCGCCATTGGCGATTGGATGTACCGCTCCATGACCGGCCTGGATACGGAAACCGATGCGCCGGGCTACAAGGCTATCCGCATCCAGCCCCGGCCCGGCGGTGGGTTCACGCAGGCCTCCGCCGACCTGCAAACCCTGTATGGTCTGGCCGCCAGCCGCTGGAAACGCGACGAAAAGGATCTGACTTTGGAAGTAATAATCCCGGCAAACACAACGGCCACCATCCATGTGCCAGCGACCGATGCGGCGGCTATCACGGAGGGCGGAAAACCACTCTCTACCCTACCCGACATTCGGGTGGCAAGCGTGGAGAATAGCTATGTAGCGATAAAAGTGGGCTCTGGCCAATATCAATTTACGGTGGCGGGCGGCGGCGTGAAGATTCCGGTGCTGCGGCTCCAGGATTACGTAGGCAAATACAAAGTAGAGGGCTTGCCCTACCCGTATGTACACATTGTGGAGCGAAAGGGCGGGTTGGTGTTAGGGACGCTTTACTCTTCCAACAAACTCGAATCCGACCCGGAGATCGCCGATGCCGATATATTTACGTCCGGGGAATTGCCTGTTCGATTTCTACGTAATGCACAAGGCCAGGTGGAGAAAATAGTACTCGTCGCCATGGGCGCACCAGTGGAAGGGAAAAAAGAATGATTTTTGAGGTGAAAAAAGGCGTGGAGGTGCTGAGCAAGGCGGGCGAACTCGCCAAAAAGGCGGGCATCACTTTTGTTTACCACAACCACGACAAAGAATTTATGAACGTGGAAGGGCAGGTACCCTATGATGTATGGCTCTCGCAAATCAGTCCCGACTTGATGAAAATGGAACTGGACCTGGCTTGGGTGAGCAAAGCGGGCGTGGACCCGGTGGCCTTGTTCCAAAAACATCCCAAACGGTTCCCGCTCTGGCACGTCAAGGACATGGACAAGGAGTTCAAAAACCTCAAACCGGTGGGCGAAGGCTCTATTGATTTCAAACGCATCTTCGACGCGGCCTCCACGGCTGGGTTGAAGCACTTTTTTGTGGAACATGATATGCCTGCCGATGGGCTTGCTAGTATTAGTTCGAGTTATAAGTATTTACAGGGGATGCTGAAGTAAGGATTTTCCAGCGGCCATACACTAATAGAGTACTCTATTTTTTGTCATTCCGTAGGAATCTGTCCACTCTACAATGAGAAGCCGGGGCGGTGTCGAGCATTTGCAGGCTGGACGGATTCTTTCAGCAAG
>JAYUXG010000422.1:0-3673 GCA_043753125.1 Saprospirales bacterium
AGGGCGACTTGAAACATCAGCTCGCCATCGGCTTGGCTGCCCCCTCCTGCCCGGACGGCCTCCACGCTCATCGCCTGGCCCGCGCTAACCAGGAATTCCAGTAAATGGACGTCGTTGGTACGCAGACCCTCTACGTAAGACTGATTGGGCAAAGGCACTTCCATCGTTGGTCAATTTTGGTGATGCAATCGGTTTGGAACCCTCCTTCGCCTGAAAAAGGCTTCGACGGGTAAAGCGGATAAAGGCGCAAAGGTCGGGCAGGAACACCTGAAAAGTGGTGCAGGAGAACGGGAATTTTCAAACGCCCAAAAACAAAAAAAGATGTAAAATGGCCATCCTGGCTAAGACAGGGCATAAAAAAAGAGCCAAGACATTGCTGCCCCGGCTCTATGAAAACACCTAAAACCCTATTAACTAATTTTTTGAAAATCAATTGATTAAATCGAAATGACTAACCAATTTCGATGTTCTTTTGCACTGGTTTGGCCTCGGCCTTCTTGTCCAACGTAATTTTCAAAATGCCATTTTCGTATCCGGCCTGCACGGCGTCTTGGTTTACGGATTTTGGCAGTTTGAAAGCCCTTTGGAAAGAGGCGACCTGAAACTCGCGACGGGTGTAGCGTTTTTCGGTCTGTTCAGCGGCGACTTCACGCTTGCCTTCTACAATGAGTTGGTCGTTCTCTACGCGGGCCGTGAAGTTTGATTTGTCAAAGCCTGGAGCAGCCAGCTCGATGTGAAAGACATGGTCGGTCTCCACCACATTCACCGAAGGTTGGGAATTCGTCCCGCCATCATGGCCCATAAAATCGGCAATGCTGCGGTCGAACATACTGTTGAACAGGTTGAACGGCGCAGGTTTGGTCGTGGGGAACGGTTGAAATTTTACGAGTGTCATATCAAGAAACGTTTAATGGTTTTGAAATCTTGTAATGACTACTATGTATCAACCTACGTACCACGCCCTAATCTCGGATTTTTTGACAGTAAAAAAATTTGCGTTAGTGACAAATTGTCACTTTATAAAATAATTACTGCCATTTTGACAAAATTCACGTTTTCAGCTATTCCTATTATTCCGAGATGCAAGGCTCGTCCATGTATTTGGACCCATTTTTCACCTGACCAAAAGAAAAAGAGCCGCCCCAGCAGTTGGGACGACTCTTTTTTCACAAACCATTTTATATAAATTCAATATGAAGCCAAAACAAACCGGAGCGCATTGATCAATATCCTGTCCTCTCCGGTCGTCAAAAAATTCGGTTGCTAGAGTACGCTATGCTAACGTTTACCAGGCCTCCATCGCTGCCAACCCATTTTGCTCGGGTACTACTTCGTCGCGCCGCAGGTAGTGGACTTTTGGTTCCCGCTCGGTCACCTGCAGGCGTGGATTCACCACCTCGAATTCGGAAGCATCGTATTTATAAAGCGACCACTCGCCTCGGTTCATTTCCAGGGCGGTGAGGTGTTCCACCCAGTCGCCACTGTTCATGTAAGTGACGCGGCGACCGTTGTTAGCCGTGATCTCCCGGATCTGTGGTTGGTGAATATGTCCACAAATCACGTAGTCATATTCCTTTTCGGCGGCGATCTGGATGGCCGTGTCCTCAAAATCGCTGATGTACTTGACCGCTCCTTTTACGCTTTTTTTCACTTTGGCCGCGAACGATACTGGCGCGAAACCAAAGAGCCGACGGCAGGAATTGATCGCCCGATTGATACGGATGAGCAGGTCGTAACCTTCGCCACCCAATTTGGCCAACCAGCGCGCGCGGTGTACGCTGGCATCGAACACGTCGCCGTGGAACACCCAGTAGGTATGTCCATCGATCTGGAAAACCAGCTTGTTGCGCAGCTGCACCAGGCCAAACGATATTTCCCCGAATTTGCGCAGCATATCGTCATGGTTGCCAGTGAGGTAGTACAGCTTAGTGCCATTCACCGCCATTTTCATGATGCGGCGCACCACTTCGAGGTGTTCTTTGGGAAAATAGCTTTTCTTGAAATACCACATATCGAAGATGTCGCCATTCAGTACCAGCGTCTTCGGATTAATACTTTTGAGGTAGTTATGCAGTTCGTAGGCGTGGCAACCATACGTACCCAGGTGAATGTCGGACAAGACGACCAGATCAAGTTCTCGTTTCATATATAATGGTTTAGCGGCAGCCATTTTGAAAAAGATTGGCAAAAAACCAGACGAAGTAGACCGCTGCCAGCCCAATGCCTACCAACCACCATAGCCAAAAGGTTAGCGAGGGGGGGTGCTTTACGGCGATACTTGCACCAGTGGAAGCGTCATAAGTCCGCGCCGGGAGAAGCAATCCGTCGGACCCGTCCAGCGGCGCAGACGGATGCCGCAACGAAGGAGCAGGCCGGTCAAAAATAGAACGGGCTGACAGGGAGGTGATAAGGCGCGGGCGTAATTTGATGGACATGGAGGCCAATAATTATTGGGGCAAAATTATTGCACGGGTCATCAGTGGACGTTAAGCGCACATGAAGTTAGGATTATGTTTTTTTAGAGCAGGCAGCCACAAAAAAGCCGGAGCCATGCATACAAGCATAGCTCCGGCTCAAGGAAGTAAAGTTTCATCAAAAATTAGCCGTAAAAGAGATGGGGTTGCAAAGATTCAAGGGCGGCTCTGCTCGATCAAACGCTGTATTTTTTTTCTAAGGGATTGTGGTGCTTTCGTTTGGGGGAGTCTGCTCAACAAAAAATTCCGGAAAGCTGCTTCTTCGGCATTGGGCAGGGCAGCCGGTTGTGGTAAAGAATATCGTTCTTTTCGATCTATAATATTGGCAGCGTTGGCTGGATGTTCGGTGGCTGGGGGGCAGGAGGCCAAGGCCTGGAAACTGGCGGCGGTCGTGCCGTTTGGTTTGCGTGTAGATTTCATCGTTGAAAGATTTTGTATCCGTCTATCCGCCGCAGGGTTGCTACCGACCAAGTCCTCCATTGCACTGCCGGGCCGTCCACACCAACCCGCCTGATTGCCAATCAGTACGCAGTTAGATGATATGGTGGGCCTATTTGATGTCGCACTTTGCATCAGGAAAAAAACATTGGAGCGGGAGTAGGTTTGGGGAAACAAACCCGACTGTACCACGGTGAAAGATGAATGGTTGGACAAAGTAAATGATAGTGAAAGAGTGAGGTGGATGTGGTTGGTTCGGTTAATGTGGGAGGTAGAAATCTGCTTCGCCCAGCCTCCTTCGCCTAAAAAGGCTCCAGCGGCTAAAAAAGGCTATAGCGGGTGAAACGGGTGAAAAAAGGAGGGTTCACTACGGACGGCAAGCCGGACCGGGTGAACCCTCTGGTTAGATCAAGACATATTCGGGTCTTCGCTGGGCGCGACCAACTCGCTCTCCGTGTCATGCACATTAATGCCCTGGGTTTTGGCATAGTCACGCAACAGCTCGGCCATCGTGTTCCGGGCACGGAAAAGCCGCGTTTTGACCGTACCGAGCTTGACCTCCAGCAATGCGCTGATCTCGTGGTCGGTGTAGCCTTCGAGGTCGAGCAACAACACCTGGCGGAAGATCGGTTTCAGCCGGTTGATGGCCAAGGTCACCTCATCACCGAGCAGTTTGCCGCCCATTTCCTCGGCAAAACCCAGGTAGCGCGGTGCATCCGGGTTGTCCTCGTTGTGGTACACCACAATGTCCTCGTAATCAG
>JAYUXG010000423.1:0-3672 GCA_043753125.1 Saprospirales bacterium
ATGTTGCTTTGTTTCACATCCGTAATGTCGCTGAACACGATCATTTCGATTTTTTCGGTCATCTGGTGTTCCAGCAATTGCTGAATCTCCGGAAAATCCAGCTCGGCAGTCTGTACCGCTGACTGCGCGATGTTGCGGGCATCGCCGTACCAATAGGTGACGAAGTTGGACGATTCATAGAGCAGCCAGTCGTCGAACTGCCGGTGATACTGCACCCGGTTTTTGCCGAATGAGGTCTGGGACGTGGTTTGCGCGAGAGCGGCAAGCGGCAATAGGCAAAGGGCAATAAGCAAAAGGCAATTTGCAATGGGCAAAGAAGCAAAACGCAAGCAAAAAGGAATAAATCCTTGCTTCCCCCGAATGCACTCCCCCCCTTTACGGGGGGGTAGGGGGGGGCTACCCCGCAACGGGAAATGGCACAGAGGCACCAAGCCAACAGGCAATCCGGGACGAACAAATCTTTGATTCCCCTGGCCATACTCTCCCCTTTTTTTACCCCTCCCCATTACGGGGGAGACGGAGGGGGCCGGGGGTAGGGGGGGGCTTGAAGTTATCTGGCGCATATTACCTTGATTTTTATGTAAATATGGGGCAAATGCCCCAAAGACAATGCTCGTGGTGAGCAAAACGCAGCAAAATGCAAAAAGATTATCGCCGGTTGGTCAGGAGCGGACGATAGGGTGAATCAGCCCAAAATAACGCCGCTCCGACTGGTAAAACACCCGGTAACCTTGTGCAAACAACCGTTCCAAGGAAGACTTTATCATGTTGATGTTGGCCAAGGGGGCGGTATTCTTGTGGTAATGATACTCCAGGTAAAGAACGTTGACCGGGATTTTCTGCTGCACCAAATAGTCTACCACCCGGTATTCGGCACCTTCAATATCCAATTTCAGGTAGTCAATTTTGGTGTGTCCCCATTCGCGCATCAGGCTGTCCAGCGTTCGGGCCTGCACTTCGATAAAACTGCCCGATGACTGGATGTTGGTAATGGAGTGCGAGACGTGGTCGGGGTTGACCGGCTCAAAAAACTGTAGCGTTTCTTCTTTGTCCCACAGTGCATAAACGTGGTAGGCCAGGTGTTCCATCGTTTGTGGCGTCGCTTGGTAGTCCTCACCCATCTCTGTGAGGGTTGGCCGACCCGCCTGGACGTTGGTCTGCAAGGTTTGGAAGTGGCGTACTGCTTTGGGAGTCGGATCCAGGATATGCACGGTGCAGCCAAAGCGGCGGGCCATGTCCACGTCCGATTGGATGTCCTCGCCTGCACCGACCGAATACACCACGGAATCCGCCCGCAAAAATCCGGTCGGTACGGCCACAAACCCATAGTCGGAACCTATTTTTTCAAACGGAATATTTACTTGGTATTGTTCCGCGATTTTTATAGGATACAGGAATTTGAACAGCCGGAGCTGGTACTTATACAGCAGGTCGGATGGATTGGGCATAAAAGGTACTGATTTTTGGGCAAAGGTAGAGGTACAAGTGGCCTTTTGGCCAAAACTCGGGAGATTTCTACCGATACGCAACTTGGCAAGGGTATGGATAATGAAAAAGGGCAGACCGCTTTTGCGCGGCCTGCCCTCTGATGATTTTATCTTCGATCAGTTATTTCTATTGCATCCTTATGGCTGCAGTTTACTATTCTTGCTGCTATACAGGAAATAGATCACCAGTCCCACTACCAGCCATAAGAAAGCGGCCAGGATGGTGTGGTTGTCCAAACCAACGATCATGGCCAAGCAAATAACCATACCGAGGATGGGTACCAGCGGTACCAACGGAGTTTTGAACGGGCGTTTTACGTCAGGGTCAGTGCGGCGTAGTATCCAGACGCCCGCGCTCACCAGCACAAAGGCAAACAGCGTCCCGATACTGGTCAAGTTGCCGGCCACGCTGCCGGGGATAAAGGCGGCGAACAAGCCAACGAACACAAACAGGATCATGTTCGACTTGTAAGGCGTCCGGTAGGTCGGGTGCAGCTCGGAAAAGACTGGCGGCAACAGCCCATCTTTGGACATGGAATAGAACACCCGGCTTTGACCCAGTAGCATCACCAGGATCACGGAGGAAAAACCGGCCAAAATGGCCACTGTAACAAGCGTCGCCAGCCAGCCGTAGCCAGGCATATAATTGGTGATGGCGTAGGCCACCGAAGCTTCTTTGCCTTCGCGCACAAAGTCCGTGTAAGGTGCCACGCCGGTCAGCACGTGCGAGAACAAGATGTAAAGCACGGTACAGACAGCCAGTGATCCCAGGATGCCGATGGGCATATCGCGGCTGGGGTTCTTGGCCTCTTGGGCGGCAGTGGATACGGCGTCAAAACCGATAAAGGCAAAAAATACTACCCCGGCACCGGTCAGCACACCGCCCCAGCCGTGGCGGAAAAAATCGGCATAGCTGTATGAGGTGCCATCGCGCAACACAGCATCCGGCGCATCCGCGGGGATCATGTACGGCACATGGTTGCCTGGATCGATAAATTGCCAGCCTAACACAATGAACAAAAGCACGATGGCCACCTTAATGAACACAATGACCACGTTCACGGCTGCCGACTGCTCGGTGCCGCGAATGAGCAACATGCTGAGCAGGGCCAGGATGAGCAGGGCTGGTGCGTTCATGATGCCAGTGTGCAGGGTACCATCGATCAAGGCCGACTCGAACGGCGAGTGGCACCATTCATAGGGGATGCCCCCCCCCAGCAACAGATTGAGGTATTCACTCCAGGCAATAGACACCGTAGCCGCTCCCAGGGCGTACTCAAGCACCAAGGCCCAGCCGATAATCCAGGCCACTAGTTCGCCCATAGTGGCGTAGGCGTAGGTGTAGGCACTCCCGGCAATCGGGATCATAGAGGCAAATTCCGCGTAGCACAGGCCCGCGAACGCACAACCGATGGCGGCGACGATAAACGAAAGGGTAACTGCCGGGCCGGCATGCTCGCCCGCCGCCGCTGCGGTGCGGACGAATAAGCCCGCGCCGATGATAGCCCCGATGCCCAAAGCCACCAGGTTATAGGCCCCCAGGGTTCGCTTCAGGCCCGTGTCCGAGTCATTGGTCGCCATGAGTTGTGCCAAGGGTTTCTTCACCCAAAAATTTGCCATAAATTGTTCCGATTTAAATAAAAAGATGTTTTTCGGCGGGAAAGATAGCAAAATTGGGCAGAAGGGTGAGCGGCTGAGAAAAAAGTGAGAGGGCTGAGAAAATGGTGAGAGCGGTGAGAAGACCGAGAGGGTGAGAAAAGCAAAAAGAGGGGAATAGAAATAGGAAAAAAAATAAAATCTGAACCTCATTTGATATGGACTCAGTAAGTACACTTACATTAAATGATTAAGCAGCATCTTTAAAATGCCGGGCCTCTCACCCTCTCACCTCTTTCACCCATGACCGCCTTTATCACCCGCTCACTTTCTCCCGACTCCGAGTTCTGCCGCTTGCTTACTGCGCAAGGCTGGCAGGTGACGGGCCATTCGCTGGTGGTATTGTCCGCGCTGCCCTTCGCTTCCCTTCCAGAGGCCGATTGGATATTTTTTTCCAGCAAAAATGCCGTGCAATTTTTCTTCCAACAAGTGGAAAAGGAGCATATTATCATTGCAGGTGTCCGCTGGGCAGCCCTCGGCACGGCCACCGCCGAAATGCTGAAAAAATACGTCGGTGCGGTGGATTTCA
>JAYUXG010000424.1:0-8944 GCA_043753125.1 Saprospirales bacterium
ACGGCGTATGCCGGGGAAGACTTTACTGCCTGCATCTCCAGACCGCTTTTGCTCAACGCCGCCGATCCTGGCGAGGGCACCTGGACGCAATTGGATGGCCCGAATACCACCATTTTGAACCCAAACAACGACAGTACGCTGGTAACCGGAGTCGCCGCTGACACGGTCTATCACTACAAATGGACGCTCTCCAACGGGGCCTGCAAAAATTACAGCAGCGATACGGTGCAGGTGACTGCCGTGGCCCTAGAGGAGGCTATGGCGGTTCCCTCCCTTAATGCTTGCGAAGATACGCTCCGATTAAGTGCGAAACAAGGCATAACTACCACGGGCACCTGGACGCAATTGCCGAACCAAGGTAATCCCATCCTTGGCAATATTGTCATTGTCGAGTCAACCAATCCAAATACCCTGGTGCGGAATCTACAGCCTGGCCAAGCGTACGCCTTTTTTTGGACGTTAGGCGATACCGGTTGTGGTGCTATCCCAGTAGAGACTGAGGTACGTTCGTTGAGCAATAAACCCAATATCGGCGCGGACCAGAGCGTATGCAGTTCCAACCGCTGCGCTTCCATTGTTCCAATCACTAAACTGCCCGCTCTTGAACAAGGGAAATGGTCGAGTAAGGATACTACCCTCGTCTTTGACACTCCAAAAAGTACCCAGTTTAAGGAAAGCACGTCCGTGTGCAACCTGAAAACCGGACCGAACGAAATTTACTGGACCCTCAATAATGGTTTTTGCGAAGACTCGCGCGACACATTGATCATCACCTTTGGACAGTTTCCAATCGCCAATCCCGATCAGGTGGTAGTCGCCTCCGGCACTTTGGTGTCCATCAACGTGTTAGAAAATGACGTCCTCCCGGACAACTTCAACGTACAGATCATCACCCCACCGGCATTCGGCAATTTTGACACCGTTGGAGAGGGGCAATACCGCTACCAGCCTTCTTCCGACTTTGTGGGGACGGACCAGTTTATGTACAAAATCTGCAACACTGCCTGTACGGAAGATGCTTGTAGCATTGCCACCGTGCAGCTCTCCGTGCAGGAAGCCAGCGAGTGCTTGCTGCCCACGTTGATTACGCCTAACGGAGATGATGTTAACGATCTGCTGTTTTTCCCGTGCATTGCCAGAAGGGGAGAAGAAGAGGTCACCAGCGAACTGACAGTGTTCAATCAATGGGGCAATGAAGTGTTTCACGCACAACCTTATGAAAATAATTGGAAGGGTACTTCCAGTGGAGAGGACCTTCCTCCCGGAACGTACTACTATATTCTGGAAGCCACTTATCTGGAGAAACCCGTAAGCCGCTTTATAATTATTCAACGATGAGACAGATTAGCCTACTCTCCATACTATGGATTGCCGCCTGGCAACTGGCTTCCGCCCAGCAGGAACCGCTGTACACGCAGTTCATGCACAACAAGTTGGCCTGGAATCCGGCCTACGCGGGCAGTTTTGAGTCGCCCACCCTGATTGCCGTCCATCGCAACCAGTTTGTTGGGCTGGAAGGTGCACCCCAGACGACTGCCCTGTCGTTCAATATGCCCTACAACAGCGTGAGTAAGTCCAGTCTGGCCTTTGGCGTCAATCTGGTGCGGCATAGCATCGGCATTACCGACATCACCAGCCTGGACTTGTTTCCGTTTACTTATATCCTCCACCTGCGCAATGGCAACCTGTCGGGGGGTTTTCAGGTAAGTATACGCCAGTTTTCGCAGGACTGGGGGGACCCCCGCCTGGTCACCTCTGCTACCGGGGACGTGGCTGTTCCAATCGAAAGCAACAACAAAATCGTGGTTAACACTGGTTTTGGTTTTTTTTACAAATCCACTCGCCACAACTGGTACGCCGGGGTAGCTTCGCCGAGGATAGTGCCCAACAACATCGATTTTTCCTCCGTGGGTAACGACATTTCGAGAGAAGTCTTGCATCTCAATGCTATGGGCGGCTACACCTTTAAGGTCAATGACGATGTCAAGATCGCGCCCCAGATATTACTAAAATATGCCGTGCGGTCACCCTTTCAGGCCGACATCAATGGTACTATTCTGTTAAAAGACAAATACCTGGGTGGCCTCACCTACCGCACGGGCAACGGCAAGAGCGTGGCTGGCGAAAGCATTGACCTACAATTGGGCCTGCAAGCCACCGAGAAGCTATTTTTCTGCCTTTCCTACGACCTCAGCCTCACTGCTCTGCGTAAGTACCATAATGGCTCCGTCGAACTGACTGCCCGTTATTGGTTCAACCCGCCCCCTCCGGAAGACACGCCCATTGCCGTCCCGTATTGATAAATACTGGCATATCAAACACCATATTTTGTCAAAATACGTTCTTGTCGCTCATTCGGTTAACCGAAGTGGGCTTTCATCAATTTGCTGACCGACTCCATTTCTCAACCCCGCCACATTATCAACATTTTTAACAACCTATCCTATCATTTTGAAAAAAATGCTCCGTACATTAATCCTCCTTCCCCTGCTAATACTACTGGCCGTCGCCACCTTGTCGGCCCAAAACTCTTCCAAGAGCAAGTCGAAAGACCGTTTTCGGGAAAAGGACGACCCCGAGAATAAGGTTACTTTTTCCAATGTCATCACCATTAATAGCCCCGAAAGAGACTATGCGCCCGCCTTCTACGAAAACGGGATTGTGTTTGTCAGCACCAAGAAAAAACTGGGGGGCCAAAACGGGGAGTTTTTCTCCGACCTTTTCTTTTCACCTTTCGATCCCAATGGCAACCCGGCCACGGACCAGGATTTCGAGCTCGACTTAAACACGACCAAGAATGAAGGGCCGGTGACCTTCAGCCGCGATTTCAAGACCATCTACTACACCCAGAACAATAACAAAAATGGGGTGGTCAAGGCTGGAAAAAATGGAAAGGTACACCTCAAGATTTACTCCGCCAAGTCTGGGCGCCGCTATTGGGAGCCGCAGGGCGAGATGCCATTTTGTAGCGACGACTACTCCTGTATGACCCCCAGCCTCAGCGTCGATGGCAAGCGGATGTATTTTGCCTCCGACAAGCCCGGCGGTTACGGCGGTTATGACATCTACTATGTGGACCGCAATGAATTTGGCCGCTGGAATGCGCCGGTGAATGTAGGTCCTGAGATCAATACCCCACAAAACGATATGTCTCCCTGCGTCACCCAAGCCGGCACCTTGTTTTTTGCTTCCTCCGGACACAATACTTTGGGAGGCCGCGACCTGTTCTATTCCAATCCGGTGGATGCGACCAGCTTTGGCGATGTGGTAAACCTAAACCAGCCTTTCAACACCGATGCCGATGAGTCCAGCATCATCGTGGACTTTGACGGCAAGCGCGGGTTTTTCGTCAGTGAGCGCAGCATAGGCTACGGAAAAGCGGACATCTATTCGTTTTCCATCGAAAAGGGCATCGAGGGGGTAGAAAAGCCCAAGCTGATCCCCGCTGAAATATTGGTCATCAACGCCAAGACGGGTGAGCCGCTTAAGGGTGTTGCCATCCACGTGTTGCAACCCTCCGACGATGGGTTCCGTAGTGGCCAGGACAATTTCTATACGCTCGACCTGCTGCCAGTGCAGGACAAGAAGAATGCCCTCAGTATGCAGCTGGTGCGCAAGGGGGCTGAAGACATGGGTGCAGCCGACCTGTTCACCAATGCAGTGGGCCGCGCCTCCACCGATTTTGCCCGCTACCGCAATTACTTTGTGTTAGTCAGCCTGGAGGGCTTCCAGACCGCCGAACGGCTCATCGCGGCGGACACTAAAGAAAGCGGCCAATTGAAGTTCAACCTAAAAGAAGCCCCGGTTTGCCTGAAGGCCAGCGGTATTGTTTCGACCGACAAGTTTGGCACCCGTGTGGCCAATGCCAACCTGAAATTCGTACACAAAGCCACTGGTTCGGAGGAAAAGGTGCGCACTACTTGGAGCGGCCAATATGATGCCTGCCTGCCCTACGAAGGGGAATGGATCGTGTATATAGAACGCGAGCACTTCAAACCGGAGAATTATCAATTGACCGCTGAAAAAGGCAAGACCGCTTTTCAGGAAATCCGCCTGCGGCCAGTCGACGGAGAAGTGGCCAGGACGGTGGAAGAAGTCATGCCGCTTTCCAATGGCGTACAGGCCGGATCGGTGCTGGTGATGGAAAAAATCTTTTATGAATACAACAAGGCGACCCTCAACTACGGGGCCGTCCGCCACATGGACGCGCTTTACGAGCTCATGCAGCGTTATCCGGAGATGGAAATTGACCTCGTCGTACATACCGACACCCGTGGCGAAGCCAGGATGAACCAAGAGTTGACCGATGCCCGTGCCAAGAATGCCAAGACCTACCTGGTCTATCGGGGCATCGAAGAGAAACGCGTCAATGCCTACGGCAAGGGCGAATCCGAACCACGTAACCAGTGTACCGAGGGCGTGGAATGCAGCGATGAACAGCATGCCGAAAACAACCGCGTGGAGGTTAAGATTCAGCGACTGGGTATGGTGTTGCCAAATCCCAAGCCGTAGAATTTAGGCTCTGAATCATAAAGCAGCGAGTGCTTTAAATTGTGGTGAAAATGCGTTTGCTGAGAAGCAAAGACTCTTGCCCTCTACTCACTTAACGGGGAATCAGCCGATGGCTGATTCCCCGTTCTCTATTTTTACCATTATATTGCTCGTCGCTGATTTTGCTGGTTCGCTTTCCCTTACCGATAAAAACCGGGACATTACTGCGCTCTATTTGCCTGTTGCTTTTTTGCCCTCTTACCTCTACCAGCTCCACATATCCTGTTCGCGGTTGAACAATGCATCCTCAATGCGCTCAGCCTGCATCACCAAGTCCGTACCGGCCAGATAGTCCTGTAAGCGCCGGTCATAGATGTTGTTTTCCTTGACCACCGTGGAGGCGAAATGGCGCATCTCAAAAATGTCCTCCCAGGTAGTGGTCGTACTGTAATTGCCGCCGGGCGTCACCACCTTATGGGTGGCCAGTATGGCTCGCGCCGAGGGATAATGCACCCAAAAAAGCGGCTTTTCGTACCGAAAATTGCCCTCTTCATCCTTCACATCCACCAATGGTGCGATGCCAAGAATGCGCACCCGCAGGCTACCGGTATTGGTATCAAAAAACCACGACTCTTTCAGTCGGAACCGCTTCACGTCCTCCCAATTGATGTTGCTCTGCACGATTTCCACGCCCTCTTCTCCGGTCTCCACATCGAAGTTAAGGATGGTATCGGTCCGGAAAAGCTGGTGCTGGATATCCTCAGCGGTGAGCAATTTGGTAAAGCGGTCATCCTCCGTGCTGTACACAGGCAGGTCGCCCCGTAGGACGGCTTCGGCCAGTATCTGGAACAGGGATGATTCGGGGCTGACGAACGGCAGGTTCATTTTTTCGCGGGTATCTACCACGCGCCACAGGCGTTTTTCCCAGAAAATATCGGCCTCGCGGATAGGTTGGTACGGCAAGGCGCGGTGTTCGGTCACCACGGCCCGCTGCGTAATATCATCGAGGGGCGGGGTGGCCAAAGCCTCCACGGGCTCAGGGGTTTGTGCAAAAAGAAAATGCGCAGCGAGCAAAGCGCTGCTCAGGCAACCCATACGTCGGGCTGCCCGCAATGACTGAATAGTCATGTTGGTCGTGTTTAGTAATATGAAGAAATGGATGAGAAAAGAAAAATCGGTAGTGGGAAATAGAGCGTAGCGACATCCCATTTTAGCGGGAAGGCCAATAAAGCAATAGGCCAATTTTAACTTTCAAACGGGAGCAGGAAAGAACCTATTTTAATGTTAAAAATTTTAACGTATCTGTCTTGCTGATCGCCGAGGCAACAGCGGAACAATTAGTGCCCATCATCCCAAAAACGTGCAAACGCCAACAGGGAGTCGAAGCGAAAATCCACGCGCAAAGCAGCCAAGGCGAGCACTTCCTCGGTTTTGCCAGCGATGAGTACGGTACGCATACCGAGCCGCTGACCAAACTGCATATCCGACCTGGAATCGCCGACCATCCACGACTGCGAGAAGTCGATTTCCGGAAAATCCACCAGGGCCAGCCAGGCCAGCCCAGTGGCGGGCTTACGACAAGCGCAGCCCGCATCGCTGCGGTGCGGACAGTGGTAGGCCCGATCAATACGGCCGCCAGCAGCGGTAGCCACGGCAAACATTTTATGGTGTATTGCGGCGAGATCGGCTTCCGTCATTAAGCCCTTGCCAATGCCAGCTTGGTTCGTGACCACCACAATATATTGAAAATGAACGGACAAGATGCGCAATGCTTCCTCTAAGCCCTCCGTCGGCACCCAGGCGTCGGGTGTCTTTACGTAGTCATTGGGCATGCGTAGGTTTACCACCCCATCGCGGTCGAGGAAAAGGGTCATAGGCATAGGCGAGGGTGAATGGAGGGCAATTCGGTCCAACAGTGAACCTTCCCCGGGCGTTTCCGTTTCATGCGGCAAAATAACCAGTAATTACGCACATGAAGTCTATCGCCGTTTTTTGTGGTGCCAACAAGGGCAACCAACCGTGGTTTGCCGAACAAGCCGCCCTGCTGGGCCAGACCCTCGCCGAGCGCGGCATCCGGGTGGTGTTCGGAGGCGGCAGCGTCGGCCTCATGGGCGTGCTGGCCGATGCCGTGCTGGCGCACCACGGCCAGATTACGGGGATTATTACCCACCAACTCAACAACTTGGAGCTTGGTCACCCCGGCGTAACCGATATGTTTATTGTGGAGACCATGTCCGAGCGACGCACTTTATTGCTCCGCGAAACGGATGCCGTCATCACGTTGCCCGGCGGCTATGGCAGCATGGATGAACACTTTGAAGCCCTCACGCTCTCCCAATTGCAACAGTACCGCAAGCCAGTGGCCTTACTCAATGTACGCGGCTATTACGACCCATTGCACACCATGCTGGACCAAATGGTGCAGTTCGGCTTTCTAAAGCCGGAGAACCGCCAACTGTGCATGGACGCACCGACCATCCCCGAATTATTGGACAAAATAGAGCGCTACGAATATCAGGAACTTACCAAGTGGCAGTAATTTGGGGTTCTCTCATCTCCTACTCTCTCTCTTTTCTCCCTCTCTCACCGTTTTCTCTTGGGTTAAACTTATTTTAAAATCCCTTTCTTCAGCAAGCCAGACGTTGCTTTTTCGGTTCTTTGGGCATTACTTTGTTCAAATAAACTCAGCCTCTCAAAGTTTTGGCTATGCACAAATTCTTGTTGACTACTATAATCGTCCCCGTGGCTTGGTTCGCTACGGGGCAGACTACTAATACGCTACCATCGGCCACCCCTTCCGGCCGCTCCGGCGCGACGACGACCAAACCTGCTGCGACTCCCCGTACCGAGCCGACTAAGTCCACTTATAACCCAAATGCGGCTGCCGCACCACGCCTAACGCCCAAGTCCGGGACGATGCGCACGGACGCAGCAGCAACTGTCAATTCTGCCCAACCTACCACCAACACCCCGCGTACCACTGCCAAATCTGGTACGGCCCGCCCGGAAAGCAGTGTGGAGCGTAGCACCTCCACTAATACGACTGCCCGTTCGGCACGTCCAGCCCGGACCACTACTGCCAAGAAAAACACCACTTCGCGTTATAATGGCAGTGGTACGGCCCGCACCGTGGTCACGCCCCCCAAAAAAGTGGTGCCGGTCAAACCCGTTGAACCCGTAAAAATCAACTGGATTACCTTGGAAGAAGCACTGGAAAAAAGCAAGACGGACAAACGCAAAATCTTTGTAGACGTCATGACGGATTGGTGCGGCTGGTGCAAACGAATGGACGAGACCACTTTTACTGATCCCACCGTGGCACAGTATCTCAACGAGCATTTCTACGCCGTGAAGTTCAATGCTGAGCAAACCAACGATATTATGTTTCAGAACAAGACCTATCGTTTCAAGAGCAGCAACGGGCGTGGCTACCACGAACTGGCTGCCGAATGGCTCAACAACCGCCTGAGCTTTCCGACCAGCGTCTTTCTTGATGAAAACATGAACCTCATCCAGCCCCTGCCCGGCTATCAGGATGCCTCGAAACTACAAGCTATCCTGAACTATTTTGGCACGGATAGCCACCGTACCACCCCGTGGGAAACTTATGAGAAGAATTTCGTCAACCAGCGGTAGGTTATAAAGAGGGGAAGGAAGGTTTATACTCAACCATTGGCCTTCACTGTCGTTGTTTTGCACACCCGCATAGAAGCCCGATTTTCATGTCCATGAAAATCGGGCTTCTGGTTTTTCAATGGCTAAGTAATCCCGTTCTTTGGCCCCGCTTACTTTTTTTTCACCCGCTCACCCTCTCCACCCTTGGCTGGCAACACTTTCGGAACGCTTTTTCGGGTCACTACCTTTGGCGAGTCGCATGGCGCGGCCATCGGCTGCATCGTGGATGGCTGCCCAGCGGGCCTCCCCTTCGATCTTGATTACATTCAGCATGAACTCGACCGCCGCCGCCCGGGGCAGAGCAGCATCGTCACGCAGCGCAAGGAAAGCGACACGGTGCAGGTATTGAGCGGCATCTTTGAGGGCCGCACCACGGGTACGCCCATCGGCCTGCTGATTCCCAATGAAGACCAGCGTTCCCGCGACTACGACCACTTGGCCGAAGCCTTTCGCCCCAGCCATGCCGACTACACCTGGCAAGCGAAGTACGGCCACCGCGATCATCGGGGCGGTGGACGCAGTTCTGCCCGCGAGACGGCGGCCCGTGTCGCTGCTGGAGCCATTGCCAAGCTGTTTTTGAAAACCCAAGGGGTAGAAATACAAGCCTACGTGAGCCAAGTGGGCCATTTGGCCATCACCCAAGACTACACGCAACTCGACTTGACGTTGACCGAAACCAACGATATTCGCTGCCCCGACCTGTTGCTGGCCGACAAAATGATCCGGCTGATCAAAAAGGTGCGCAAGGCGGGCGACACCATCGGCGGCGTGGTGAGTG
>JAYUXG010000425.1:0-8929 GCA_043753125.1 Saprospirales bacterium
TGATCGGTGTCAGTGAAAAGTTTTTTTAAAAAACTTTTCACTGACACCGATCATAAAATTTATTCCCCTCTAACTTCTATTTTCTTAGAACCAATACTCTTCCCATCCACCACAAAATTGAGGAAGTAAGTACCCGTTGGGTAGTTATGCACGTCCACCGAAAACTGGCCCGCTGGAACGTCGTGTTTCCCAAAACGCAGGTCGCCCACTTGGCGACCCAGCACATCGGAAATACGCACCAACAGCGACTGCTGGCCATCGAATGAGTGCTTCACCCAGAGTAAATGCGTGGCTGGGTTGGGATATACATCGTGTACCAACTGCAACAAGGCTGCGCTCAGGTCGTCCTTCGTGCCAGTAGTACCAGATTCGTATAGGCGCATGATTTCTTCCGCAGTCAGGGCTTTGTTGTAGATCTTCACCTCATCCAATGCCCCTTCGAAGTAGTGTCCCCCTTCGATAGGGTCACTGCCCATACCCAGCGGACGGCCCGTGCTGTTGAGTACGGTCGGCACTGGTTTGGTATTGGCTTCTTCACCGTTCACGTAGATAATATCATTCGTGCCATCGTGAACCATCGTGACGTACCACCAGAAGCCTGGTACCAGCTCGTTGCCGTCGCCGCTGTCCATATCGGAAATGAAGCTTGGGAACTGTAGGTTGTTGCCATTGGTCGTCCAGACGATCCTCGTGTGCTTCGGCAGCGATATTTTCCAGCGTTCGCTCCAGTGTCCAAAATCGATGACGTAGGCTTCCGCATCCAGCTGGTTGATGCTGTCCACGCGGATCCAAAAACTCACCGTGGTGTAGTCAGAAATCAGTTGCACGGCATTGGGCACCAGCACAGAATCCTGGTCGCCATCGAACTTGATGTTCTGCCCACCGCCATTCGGGTGGGTGGCCGGTTCAAACGCTGGATTGCCACCGATCACGCCGTGATTGTTATAGGGAGTGGCGTCATTGGCATTGCCCTCAAATGGATACCAAGCCACCAGGCCCGCTTCGCCCGTGTTGATTTCCTGGTCGGTGGTCAAGGTGATTTCCGAGGTATCGGAATTGTTCCCGGCATTATCAAAAGCGTAGATTTCAAAGGAGTAAGGCGTCTCCGGGTCCAACCCGCCAATCAGGACGGAGGTGGCCGTGGCGATCAACGAATCGAAGAACACGCCATCCACGCTCACCACGTAGCCAGCCAGAATGCGGTCATCCGTGGAGGCATTCCAGGACAGCAGCACCGAAGTAGCGCCGGTCGCGCCGGTCAAGTTGCCGGGGGCCGTGGGCGGTGTAGTGTCCGGTGATTCATCTTCGCCAGAAGTCACCTTCAGCGTGGTGGTCAGGGATTCATTGCCCGCAGCATCCACGGCAGAAACGCCAAAGACGAGATCAGTCAATGGAGTCAACTCGGAAACCAAGACTTGCAAGTTGGAGGTGCTGCCAATCAGCACACTGTCCTGGTAGACGTTGTATGACACTACATCTACATTGTCCATCGCCGGCAGCCACGAGAGCTGTACATTGGTAAAGCTCACTTCCGCCGTAAGGTTGAGCGGTGCGCAGGGGGCTTCGGCGTCGGTGCTGGCGGGTGCTTGGTTTTGCGCAGCGTACAAAGCAGCGATCTCGGCCGCCGTCAACGCGACGTTGTAAATCTGGATGTCGTCGAGCGAGCCGTTGAAAAAGCCGTTGTTGTTGATCGGGTCGAACCCAATGCCCAACGGCTGGGTCGTCGGGTCAAGCGCACCAACGGCGGCTTTTTCATTCACCTGTACACCATTGAAATAGATGATGTCTTTTGCGCCATTGTGGACCATCACTACGTGTGTCCAAGTGCTGAGGTTCAGCGGTGTACCAGAATCCAGGTCGCTGCAACAAGCACCGCCGGAGTGGGTGGTAAACACTGGCTTTCCGTGGCTGGGCAGCGAGATTTTCCAACGTTCCTGGTAGCCGCCGTGGGAAAGGATATAGGTTTCGCCAGAAGCGGCGAACGTCGCCGGGTTGATCCAAAAACTGATCGTTGTGTTGGCCGAGTTGAGTTGCGGCGAGTTGGCGGCGCTGATCTGCGTAGTAGAACCATTGAACGCAGCGGCTTGGCTGGCTCTGCCAAAACGGTCTTTGCCGAGTTGACCACTGCCGGTCGTATGGTTGTTGTAGGCCGTTGAGTCCGAGCCATTAAAACTAAAAGCGTAGTAGGCTACCATTGCTCCGGGTACTACGGGAGCCGCATTTTGCGCGGCATACAAGGCGGCAATTTCCGCCGCCGTCAGGGCGCGGTTGTAGATTTGTACATCGTCGAGCGAGCCATCAAAAAAGTCGCTGTTGTTAATGGGGTCGTAGCCAATACCCAGCGGATACTTGGTCTTGTCCAGTGCGCCCGCTGCATTCTTCTCGTTCACTTGGACACCGTTGAAATAGATGATGTCCTTGGTGCCGTCGTGGACCATTACGACGTGCGTCCAGGTGCCGACGGTCAGTGGGGTACCGGAGTCCAGATCGCTACAGCAAGCGCCGCCGGAGTGGGTGGTGAAGACCGGTTTGCCGTGGCTGGGCAGCGAGATTTTGAAACGCTCCTGGTAGCCACCGTTGGAGAGCAGGTACACCTCGCCAGAGGCGGGGAAAGCGTCGGGTTTTACCCAGAAACTGATGGTTGTGTAGTCTGACTGTAGGGCTGCCGAATTGTCGGCTGTTGCGTAGCCGCTCAGCGCATTGCCAGCCCAGCCAAAACGGTTGGGTACGGCAACTGCCGAAGCGTCGAGCTCGGCATCGTTGCCAAATTGCGTCTCGTCCGTTCCGTTCCCGTCCAGGGGATCGAGGGGATAAGAAGCCACGAGGTCAGTCAGCGTGCCGGGAAAAGCGAACTGCGCGGCGTACAGGCTGGCAATGGCTGCATCGGTGAGGGTGTAATTGTAAATGGTAATGTCATCCAGTGCTCCGTCAAACCGATTGTTGTTGTCGATGGGGTCGAAGCCGATACCAAGTGGCCGGGTCGTTGCATCTAGTGCGCCGGGTGCATTCTTCTCGTTTACTTTCACTCCATTGAAGTAAATAATGTCCTTCGTGCCATCATGAACCATCACGACGTGCGTCCAAGTGCCAAGGGCCAGTGGCGTACCAGAGTCCAGATCGCTGCAACAAGCCCCACCGGAGTGGGTCGTGAAAACCGGCTTGCCGTGGTTGGGCAGCGAGATTTTGAAACGATCCTGGTAGCCGCCGAAAGAAAGCAAGTAGGCTTCGCCCTGCGCCGGGAATGCATTGGGCTTCACCCAAAAACTGATGGTCGTGGTCGGCGAATTGAGCTGCGAGCCGTTCGAGGCGGTCACGGAGGAAGACGTGCCGTCGATCAATAGGGCACTGTTGCCATAGCCAAAACGATCGGTGGTCAAGTTGCCGCTCGACACGTTGGCGGTGTTGTCGAAAGTCGTGTTGTCAGTGCCGTCGCCGTTGAATGTGTAGTTCGCGACTTCGCCCGGGCTTACTACTGGCGCGGTGTTTTGGGCGGCGTACAGCGCGGCGATCTGGGCGTCGGTCAAGGCCACGTCGAACAATTGCACGTCGTCGAGTGCGCCGTCAAACGAGTAGTTGTTGTTGATCGGGTCGTAGCCAATGCCGAGTGGGTAGGTGGTTGCATCGAGCGCACCGGCGGCGTTTTTCTCGTTTACCTTTACCCCGTTGAAATAAATGATGTCTTTTGTGCCGTCATGTACTGCGACAACGTGCGTCCAGGCACCCAACGTCAATGGGGTACCGGAGTCCAGATCGCTGCAACAAACACCGCCGGAGTGGGTGGTGAAAACCGGCTTGCCGTGGCCGGGAAGCGATATTTTCCAACGTTCCTGGTAGCCGCCAAAAGACAGCAGATACACCTCGCCCTGGGCCGGGAAGGCGGTGGGATTTACCCAAAAACTGATGGTCGCATTGGGCGAGTTCAGCTGGGCGGCATTGTCGGCGCGGATGGCACTTTGCGATCCGTCGAATTGGAACGCGCTGCTCGGCAGGCCAAAGCGGTCCTGGGTGAGGGTCGCGCCGTTGACCGAGGCATTATTGGCAAAAGACGACTGGTCTTTGGCACTGCCGGAGAACGAGTACGTAGCGACCGGGGTTTGCGCGAATGCGCCCGCTGCGGCAAGTAGCCAGCAGCAGACAATTAAATGCGTGGTGTGTAAACGCCGTTTCATGATCAGGTTAAATTTTGAATTTTGAAAAAAAATGCTGGCTAAATTAAGGGGGCCAATTTGTGCAATGAAGTAATGACAATAAGGCAAAAGCCTAATAGATTATTTGAAGTATTTAGTATACGTGGGGAAGTGTTGTTTGCCATAGGATTACATTTTCACAAACCGAGCCGTGGCAAGACCCATAGCCGATTTAAACACCACCACATACGCCCCTGGCTGCCATTTTTTTGTATCAAAGTCCATTCTTGCGTTTCGTTCCACTGTTCGTTTCTCTATCAATGCTCCTTTTACATCATAGATCGATAATTGGCCTATTTCTTCCAGTAATATCGGCCATTGCACAGTCAATTTTTCCCTGACCGGATTAGGCGATATTATTAATTGCGCGAACAGTCCAGACAAGTCCGTTACTGCCGTCGGTACGTTGCCGTACAGCGTTTGCACCGCCTCCGGGATTAAGGCGTGATCGAATATTTTTACTTCATCTATAATGCCCCTGAAATTATAATCGGCAATGTCCGGCAGCATTTGCCCAATCAAGAAAGGCAGGCTAGCGGTACGAATCAGGCCAGACAGGGACTTGTAATTATTCAATTGGCCATTCAGGTACACGGCCATCAGGCTACCGTCGTAGGTGGCGGTGACGTAATATACACTGTCCACAGCAACAATTGCCTCACTGTCCAGGTCGGCGATGGTGTTCATGGTATTCACCGTCCAACGGATTTTCCGGTCGGGTGTGATGGAGACTTTCCAGCGGTTCTGCCAACTGCCGTGCGAAAGCAAGAATACCTCGGTGGCGGGCAAACCAAGCGGTTTGACCCAAGCACTCACCGTAATCGCCGGTTGGAAGTTGAGCAGCGGGTTGTTTGCTACGGTCACTTTGTCATTGGAGCCATCGAAACGGCCCGCACTGGTTGGATTGCCCCAAAAGTCAGGAACGAACAATACACCGCCACTCGTCTGGCCATGTAGTTGGTTGCCGCTGATGTCGTTGGCGTTGTTGGAAAAGGGATAGTGCGCAATGAGCTGGCCCGGGGTGGCGACAAAATCTTTCACCAAAATAGTGGTGCTGCCCTGTACCGACGCACCTTGGTCGTCCCTGACCGTCACGTTGATCTGAAAAATGCCGGGGCTAGCGGGTGCGTTCCAGGTGAGGCTGCTGCCACTGCCCACCAAGGTGCCGCCGCTAGTCGTCCAAGTGTAGGTCAATGGGTCGTCATTGGCATCCGTAGCATTGGCAGTGACCGTGATAGTACCGTTAGGTGCCACATACAGCGCACTTTTTTGAATATCAACGATTTGGGGAGACAAATTGATCTCGGCGACGGCACTTATGGTAACAATAGCGGTATCTTTTTGACCCAAATCATCGGTAACGATGGCGGTGACGATGTAACTGCCAGGTGTAGTCGGGGCAATCCATTGCACGGTCGCGCCGCTGCCGGAAATCTGGCCGCCCGTAGTACTCCAAGTCCAGGTGAGCGTCCCGGAATCTTTGTCGAAAGCCTTGCCGAACACCGTGATCGAATCGCCAAACTCCACTACTGGCTGGGCCGTCGCCAAAGCCTGGATGCGTGGCGGATAAGTCGCCAACTGCGCAGTCTGGGCATAGTCCACTACTATCCCATTGATTAGCATCTTGTTTTTGTCGTAGGTAGTAGTACCGCCAGCGGGAGCCAGCGTCACCAGTCGGGCTTCGTTGGCGGGCAGGTAGAGATTGACCGTTCCTGTCGCGCCTTGCAGCAAAAAGGTCTCGGAAACGGCATCGTACACGTCCACTGGTGTGGTCCCCACCGCGAGTTCCACGGCTTTGGTCTGTGAATATGGATTAAAGAACAAATAAGTGGGAAAAGCAGCCTTATTGTAAAAATCAGTTTTTAAAACGTTGATCCTTAATATCTTATCCACGTTCGTTTCCTCTACGATCGCTCCCAAATAGCCAATGGAGGAGGTGCTGTACAGCGAGAGGTTAGTGCCTGCCCAGCCGCCATTGAGCGCATCGCCGGTGGAGTATGGCGAGAGGTTAAGGTGTTTTTCCCGCAGGGCTTCGTAGCCGATTACGCGGTCAGGGTCGTGGGCATTCGACCAGGCGGAGGCATCCTGCAGGGAGTTGGGCAAAAAACCGGGAAAAAACAGCCGGGTGGCAGAGCTCAGATTGACCATCCACTTGCCAATGGCGCGCGCGAACCGTTTGTCGTAGCGCACCATTGGCACCAGCGCAGCAGCCTGTTGTACCCCGTTGAGTTGGAAGGCGTAGTCGTTGCCATTGTCGTTGGCCTCGCCGACCAGCCCGTGTACATCAAAACCGCCCCAAGTGCCGACGATGGTACCCCAGCCGCGTAAGGCACCCCGGTCGAACGACCAGTTGACCATTTTCTCTACGTCGTAGTCGGTGCCGAGTTCAGCGTTCATACGGGCCGCCGTGTAGGTACCGTAGGGCAGTTGCAGCTCGTAGGAAGGGTTGGTAGTCCATTCATTTAGAAACTCCAGGCTCCATTCTGCGCCTTGGAGGTAGTCGCGATTGCCGGTTTTTTGATAGGCGTTGTACAGTACCCAAGCGTAGGCTCCGGCGGCCTCGGGTTCGGGCACGCTGGTGGTGTTGGGCTGATGCGTCCTAAAGTTCCAGGCGCGGTAGTTGAAGTACGCCTTTTGCCATGGCGCATCGCTGCCGCCCAGCCCCTGCACGGCTTCTCGAAAACGGTCGGCGACGGAAACAAACTGGGCATCCGCATCGCCGCCTACGTCCGGGTAGAGAGCATGGAGTTGGTAGAAAAACACATTCGGCATCAGGTCGTACCACCAATCATTGCCGCCGCTGGCGTTGGGGTTGTTAAGGTATATGCCTGCACCATTATTTTTGTTAAAATAATCCTGGCTCATCAGCACCCAATTCTGGCCGTACTGGTTGGTCTTGTCAGCCCCGGCCAGGGTTGCGCCGACCAGCGAAGGCAGCACGTTGATAGCCTCGCCATTTTGTGGCGACATGGTACCGACATAGGTATGCAGCCCGAAACTTTTATTTTGCGGGTAGTTAAAGCCGTTGGGCCTGATATTTATGAGCGGCAAGTATTGGCCGGTCTTGCTGGCATCGTACACAAAGGAGTCATAGCGCAGGGCTACTTGTTGCCAGTCGCGCAGGTGGTATTGGATGGGCTGGTTGGACATCTGCTCTATCCGGGGGATGGGAATTTGGTTGGGCTGGGCGGAGAGGCCTAACTCAATCAATAAAAATATTAGTAGTAATATGCTTTTTATGTTGGACATTGTATCGTGCTTGTGCGACCCCACCCCTAACCCCTCCCCCAAAAGGGAGGGGAATCAAATCGGTTCGCTTTCTGTTGATTGTTAGTACCTTGGGAAATTGGTTTATGCTTTCTGTTGATCGCCAGTACCTTGTAGATCATTTTTGGTTTTTAGCGGCTTTTTTATGGATTTTAATGAATTGAAAAATTGTTTGTGCAGAGTTAAAAAATAATATTATTTTAATTAAAAAAATACAGTTTACGTAATAGTTAATGGATTTAGGAATGTGTGGAAAATAACCTGTTAAATGCTATTTTTATATAATTGATTATCAATAAAGTTAAGATTCACCTTCCTCAAGGTACTGGTAATTAACAAGTACACCACAATCAAGTCCCCCTCCCTTTCGGGGGGAGAGCCTGTCCCGAAGAAATCGGGAGGTCAGGGGTGGGGTTCTTAATACCCCGGATTCTGCCGCAACGTTGGGTTCAGATTCAACTCCGTCTGCGGCAACGGGAATAACTCGTGCTTACCCGCCTGGAAATCCGGCAGCAACTGCTCGGCTACGCCCCAGCGCACGAGGTCGAAAAAGCGGTGCATTTCAAAGCCCAGTTCCACCTGGCGTTCGTGGCGCACGGCCTCGCGCATGGCGGTCTGGTCGAGGCCAGTCACGGCTGGCAGGGCCATAGCGGGGTCAGCGGCCTGGGCGCGGGAGCGGGCGCGGACTTGTTCAAGGGGTGCTTCGGCTTCGCCTATGCGGTTGAGTTCGGTCAGGGCTTCGGCTTCCCAGAGCAGCACTTCGGCGTAGCGGATGGCGGTGTAGTTGATGTCGCCATCGGCCTTTTGGGTGGCGGTACTGTCGGTTTGAAGGTACTTACGCGGGCTGTGCTTGGTGGACGCGAACGAGTTCTTGTAGATGAGTCCGAAATAAGGCTCGTTATTGGAGGCAATGGTGAATTGACGGCGTGGATCGCCCGCTTCAAAAGCATCAAAATAAGATTGTGTCACTTCCGCGAAGCCGTAACCGCCGTTGAATTTCTTGGAAGCCCACCATTGGTTCAACGAATTGCCCACTCCCAGTTCGAGGTTGGTATGCTGGATTTCCCAGACGGATTCGCTGTTGTTTTGCGTGTTTTCCCGGAAGTTATCCTGATAGTCAGCGACCAAAGAATACACATTAAGGGCCTTTACTTTGGCTACATACTCCACTACTTGGTTCCAGTTCTGCTGGTACAAATGCGTTTTGGCAGCCAGCGCAAAAGCAGCACCCCGCGTGGCCCGGCCAACATCACTTGCCTCATATTGTACGGGCAATACGTTGGCGGCAAAGTCGCAGTCGGCAATGATTTGGCGATAGACTTCGGCCCTTGGCGCAGCCGGCATTTTCAGTTCGTCGGGCGGAGTCACTTTGGTAAGCAATGGTACGTCACCAAAGACCTGCGTCAATAGAAAATAGTAGTACGCCCGTAGCAAAGTGGCTTCGCCGATGATACGGCTTTTCAAACCTTCTTCCA
>JAYUXG010000426.1:0-8926 GCA_043753125.1 Saprospirales bacterium
GAAATGAAGCAGCGGGAAATAGATGCGCGATACATAGTGGCAGTTGTTTGGCTCTGCAAACGCATGATTATGGTCGTAAAGTCTATGTATGTTTAGACATTCCAAGTTTTTGAAACTTGGAATGTCTGGCCAGTGACCTTACCAACTATTGAGCAACTCTGGTTGCTCCTGATACAGCTGTCGGATAAAAGGCGCCAAGGCTGGGCCTCCAAAAGTAGTGGTGTAATGGTGGGAAAAATAGATAACCCACTCCAGGCTGGCATCGAAGACCATGCCTTCGTAGGCACCGGCAAAAATCTGGTCCGCCTGAATCTCAAACAGGCCGGTCTCGCACTCGAGGAGATAGATGGGCAGCTGGGCGGTCTGCCGGACGTACTCGGTCACGGCTTCTTTTTTATCGTCGGTCAAGCCATTCAGGACCACGACCTCCACTGGCGAGGCTTCAACAAGGGGATTCCAGAAGTTGGAATCGAAGTTCCACTTTTCCTTTAATACCTGACGTAAGCGGGTGGCTTCTGCCCCGCGAATGCGCTTGTGGCCGGTTTCAATAATGGCCTGCGGCTGCAACGGGTCTCCGGGGAACATAGTGGGCAGCTCTTGGGCAATGATCCGTGCAGAGCTTTCGATGCTGCGAAACAAGGAGCGCAGGTAGTCGGGCACGTTGGGATCGATTGGGATTTTTACTTGCTTCTCCCGGTCGCCCAGGTAAATATCAAGGGGAAACTTGACCAAGGCCTCTGCCGCAATTTGTTCCAGGGCTTGCCGGGCCAAGTCGCCGTTGAATACCGTGTAATAATAAAGGTGGTTGCCGGAGAAGCGTTCGTTGCCTTTGGCGATGCCGTTGCAGGTAGCGTCTATATGTTGCTCCATGGGGTCGAGGTAATCGCTTGTCCAGTCGTCGTACCAGGGCGCACCGGCGGGGTAGCCCGTCCAACGGGGCATCTGAAAATGCAGGGTGAGGACCTGAAGTTGTTTTGGATGGGGTTTGTCGTAGCCTTTGGCCTGCCAAATGGCCCCAGCATGGCGCAAGGCATCTTGTGCATCGGTATCGGCAGCGATCAGCGTGGTTTCGGTTCGGTCGGGCAACTGGCCACAGGAACCGGTGTCGGTCTGCAATTGGTAATTTGCGGAGGCGGTGAGCCGCACATAATGCCAGCGGCTGTTTTGTTGTCGGTACAGGGTTAGGCGGAACATATATCGGATGGCGGGAGGAAGTAGGCGCAGGCACTGCTTGATTAATGCTGCTGTGCATACTACTATTTGGGATGTCAATTTCCCTGCCAATCCTTGATTATCGATACATTTGGTTAAAAATCCCCTCACTATTTGAGCACCACCTGCTCCGTGAAGGACTTGTCGCCTTGTTGCACCAAGATGATAATCGTACCTTTGGCGTATTCAGACAGATCGAACTGTTGTTTATATTCTCCTCCGAACATATTCAGCTCTTCGCGGAACATCTGGCGGCCACTCTGGTCGAGCAGCGACACAATGGTTGCGATCGGTGCGCCACGAAACTCTACGGTGATCTGCCCTTGGGCAGGGTTGAGAAAGGCCCGGAACGATGCCAGCTGGAGCTGGCGATCGGCAGGTTGGGTACCGGAAAGTGGCATATTTACCTTGGCGGCATCGCCCTCGCCGCCTTTATGGATGGTGATCATCCGCGTTTGGCGCAGTTGGGTTTGGTCGTCGCGGTCCCAGTTCCAAGTAGTGAACTGGCGTTTTTTCTGCCTGCCCTGGTCGTCGCCTTCCGCTACGGTAACGCAGCTGGTATTGTCCTGGCAGGGCTTCAAGACCGCATCCACAGAACGTTTTTCGCCATTGCGCAGGTAGTCCACCTGCACACGGTCGCCCGCTTTGTATTTGGCAATCGCGGCCCACAGTTCGCTATGGTCCTGTACGGGTTGGCCATTGACTGCGGTAATCACGTCGTTTTCCTGTAGTTGCACCTCTTTGGCTGCCGATTCAGCAGTAAAGCTCAAGATGCGCGCGCCTGTACCTTTTTCCTCGTCCTGGTCATTCTCTTCGGTGTACACCCCCAGGCAGGCTTCTTTTTGTCGCACGTCGACATCCACCTCCTCGTTCACCCAATTCCAAGAGTCGTCATTGCCTTCTTCCTCATTTGAGTCAGAGTTCCGATCCTGCGGCTCGCCCAAAGTCGCTTCGGTGATGGAACGCTGGCCGTCACGCTGATAAGTGATGCGCACTTGGTCACCGGATTTAGTGTCGGCCATAAAGTCGGTGACATCCTCAAAGTCAGTGATCGGCGTGTCATTCAGTTGCAGGACGACATCGCCATCCCGTAGGCCCGCTTTGGCAGCGGCGGAGTTTTTGGTGATGTCCACTGCTACTCCAGCCTCGCCATCCTCCTCCGTTGTATTGGAGATGCCCAGGAAACCATGTTGTTCGCCTTCCTCCCATTGCACTTCGCTGTGCCTGGTCAGGGTCGCCTCGGTGGTCGCTTCCTGGCCCTTGCGCTGGTAGAGAATGCGTATTTTATCGCCAGGCTTGGCTTTATTCATAAATGCGGTGAGATCGCTCCAACGGTTGATGGCTTGGTCGTTGAGGCGCAGCAGCACATCATTGGTTTTGAGGCCCGCTTGGGCAGCAGCGGAACGGCGCACCACCTCGATCACTATACCCGGTTGGCTTTCGTCTTCATCGCTATCGGCATCTACACCGAGGAAAGCACCATTGTCCTGGCTGGAGGCGGAAGAGGTGTTGGAGGACCAACTGGATATTTTCTGGCCGTCCTTTTTGATTTCTTTTTTGATGGCCCGATGGGAATAGGGGGCCTGGTTGGGATCTTCTACGCGCACTTCCACCTGCACTTTGTCGGAGCGGTTCTCGCGGACGTAAGCATCCACGTCGAAATTCGCGGCAGCGGCTCCTTTTTTAACGATCGTTTCCGTCACTTCGGTGCCATTGGCCTCCGTGGTACGCTTGGTGATCGTGATCTTTTTTTCGCTGACTACCGGCGTTTGTTGGGCCGACAGGAGGTTGCACCACGGGAAGAGCAGACAGGCGGCAAGTAAGCAAGTGAAAGCTGTTTTCATAGCAGGAAACATGACCTTCTTTGGCCAGCGCGGGTGCGGGAAAAAGAAGGGAGTTTGGTGAAAAAAATGGGTGTGCAAGCAGACGGACGGACATTTTCATGGAATAAGGCCCGCAAATTGGTCGAAAAAGTAACCAATCGTCTGGTAAGCAAGGCCGCTTAGATACTTGGAGATCATGGGAGCAAAAGCATGGACAACCCGCACTGCCCGAAGTTGCACAACTACTGCCGGAACGCAGTAAATTTTTCGACGGGAAAACACTTTGGGGCGGGATTTAACAAATTTGCCTTCCCACCCGTTTCCCACATACTGCGTTTCAGAAAGCGTGCGTTTATCCATCACCCGCCGCACCGGGCTGTTTTGTAACAATTTCTATGCACACATCTGTTTGATAATCAACCAACAATCTCTAACCGAACTCTTATGGCAAGCGCTCATTACAAAATTCTGCTGGTGGAAGACGACCAAAACTTTGGCGACGTCCTTCGCTCTTATCTTGAAATGCACGACTATGCCGTGACCCTCGCCACGGATGGGGTACTCGGCCTGGAAGCCTTCCGCAAAGGCCAGTTTGATCTCTGTGTCTTCGACGTGATGATGCCCCGCAAAGATGGCTTCACGCTGGCCAAGGAAATCCGTGAACGCGACCAAGAGGTGCCGATCATCTTCCTGACCGCTAAAACGATGAAAGAAGACGTGCTACAGGGCTTTAAGATCGGTGCAGACGATTATATTGCCAAGCCCTTCAATTCCGAGGAACTGCTGCTCCGCATCCAGGCAGTACTCAAAAGGGTGAACAAGGCCGCCGACCCCCGCGATGACCAGCGCGAATACCACATTGGGCAATTCCATTTCAATTATCCCCTGCGTATCCTGACCTTCAACGGGGCCAAGCCGGGCGAGGACAACCAGTGGAAACTCAGCCCCAAGGAGGCGGAACTGCTAAAACTGTTCTGTAAATACATCAACGATGTGACTCCCCGTTCGGAAGCACTCAACAAGATCTGGCACGAGGACAATTATTTTACCGCCCGTTCGATGGATGTTTTTGTAACCAAGCTCCGCAAATACCTGGCCCTTGATCCAGCCATCGAGATTGTCAATATCCACGGCAATGGCTTTCAATTACTGGTGAAAGAGATGGCTGGCGAACGCTAAGGTCGGCAAAATATAACGGCAAAAGGCAGGCTTCTGCACCCGGCAAGGGGCTTTAAAACAGCCTTTAAGCCCGCCCAAACCTTTTCTAAATCCTGCTGCACCAAAGTCTGTCAACCATTACCAAAGTACTCCTTCAAATCGCGGTAGAACGCCTCGAAGGCCAATATATCGACGGGCGTGACCTTACACAAAGTGAGCGGGTAATTATTTTTGTAAGTCTTCTGCACTTCAATGTACCCGGCCTTTTGCAATTTCCCGATCTGGATACTCAAGTTGCCACTGGTGGCTTGGGTCTGCGCCTTGATTGCGTTGAAATCGGCCTCCCGTTTCACCAGCAGGTACGACATAATGGATAGGCGCAGCTGCGACAACAAGAGCGGGTCAAGGTCTTTAAACATGGCGGGCGTGTTGTCGGCTCAACCCATAGTCGGGCACCAAGTAACTCCTTTCAGAAAGTCCCTCACGCGCTTTTAGAAGTTGTTGTCGGCTCAACCCATAGTCGGGCACCAAGTAACCCAGCACAACACCGCCGACCATAACCAAGGCGTGCAGCGTCACTGGTAGCCACAAACAGAGTAGTGTCCCACCCCACATCACTGCTGCCCCCGCTAGCAATGGCCGGAAACGCAGCAACACTCCGGACATGAACACCGCCATGCCCAGTACTGCCATTTGCTTCAATGTCAATGTCAGTTTAGGTATGCAAGAAGCCGTATATGTAAAGTAGTTTATTTAATAAATTAAGTTTGGGGTTGATTATTTTTAACGAATGGCCCTCCTGTCAATCGCGGTAAAAGGGTCCCAGGGTTTTCATGCCGATGGAGAAAAAGCAAATCAAGAAAAAGACAAGATTTCGGCGAATTCCCAGCCTAGTCCGAACAAAACCCCGCCCGCTCAAATTTTTCCGAAATAAGTGCTGCCTTTAAACGAAATTTCCGCCCGAATAGCGGGAAGCCGAGTTACCCATGACCTATGCGTTGGTCACCGCTGCTATGATTTCTGTCAATCTTACACGCTACTAATTCCATGCGCACACGCCTGTTTCCCTCTTTGCTATTGGCCGGTCTGCTCGGCCTGTTTCTCACCAACTGCGGCAATTCGGACGACGATGTGCTGGCTACCCGCGATGCAGGGCGGCCCAACAGCCCGTGGGTGTTCCGGTCCGTATTGGACCAGCAGCCCCGCATGGTCACCTTTGCCCTCAACGACCACTTGTGGGTAGCCTATTCCATTGATTCCTGCTCGTTGTATAAGGCTTGGTCGGGCAGCGTCGCCTTTGAGGGTGCGGTGTACAATATGCGCCACGGCCCCCAGCCCACCAGCGTCGGCAACGGCTGGTTCGAGAACAAGCACCGCCAGCCTTGGTCAGTCACTTTGAACGGCCAGACCCAGCAGCCCCGTCCCGACTATAAGGGCCACCGCTATACTAAGGATGGCCACGCCGAGATCATGTACGACCTGGTGCTCAATGACGGCCAGCGTATCCGCATCAACGAGCGGCCCGAATACGTGGAGCAAGACCAGCAACGTGGCTTCGAGCGCAGCTACACCGTGGAAAACGCCCCCGACGGGGCCGTGGTCACCCTGCGCACCAACGTCGGCTCCATCACCGACCCAATCAACATCCAGACCAACGGCCAGTGGAAATCCACGGCTACCGTCCCCATGGAGGCTGGTCGTAGCCTGAGTGCTATCGCTGTGGACGGCGAACTCACCCTGCGCAGCGATAACAAGCCTACCCGCTTCGCTACCATGTTCGTCAGTATGCCACTGGTCGCCAATGCCAACGCGGCGGCTACGGACGAGGAGGAAGCACCCTCCATGTCCTCCGGCGAAAAAATCATGGCCAAGAGCGATTGCCGGACCTGCCATAACGAACAGGTTAAAACCGTTGGGCCAGCCTACGTATCTATTGCCGAACGATACAAGAACATCCCCGAGAATATGGAGAAACTAGCTAAGAAGATCATGGTGGGCGGCTCTGGGGTCTGGGGCATCGCCGCCATGTCGGCCCACCCTGATCTACAGCCGGACGATGCCAAGGCGATGGTCTCTTACGTTCTTTCGCTGGACAAAGACAAGGACGACGGCGAGGGCCGCGAGGGCGGGGTTAGGAGCTTGGCCAGCATCCCGGCGGACAGTTGGCTCAAGCCGGACGATGCCGTCAGCGACCGCGAGATGATCCCCGGATTGGTGGTTAAGCTCTTCCAGGCAGCCACGCCGCTGAATACCCTCAACACCATTGACTTCAATGGTACACCCACCTTTTCGGCTATTGCGGGCAACATTGACGTGGGGGGTGGCGATTTTGGACCTTTTAAAGACAATTTCGCGTTCGTAGCCACAGGCTATTTATTTGTCGAAAAGGACGACAACGTGGTGATCCAGCTTGGTTCTGACGATGGGTCGCGCCTTTTTTTGGATGGCCAACGCATCATTGACCACGATGGTCCGCACGGTATGGAGCCGAAAGAAGCGGAGATCGCCCTGCGCAGTGGCTACCACGCGCTACGGCTCGAATACTTTCAGGGCGGTGGCGGTCGTGGCATTTCGCTGCAATGGGCACGCTTCGGCGATCCCGATTTCAAGCCGATCCCGGAGAGCAATTTTGTCCACAAAAATTCCGACACGCCCATGGGGGCCAGTACGCTGGCTGGCGGCAACGTGACTTTGCCCGGCGATGGTGCGGCACTCAACGAGGTGCACCCAGCTTACGACCTCAGTCAGGCGCGCCCCGATGAATTCCTGCCCAAAGTGGCCGGCATGGATTTTCTGCCCGATGGCCGTCTGGTGGTCAGTGTCTGGGACGCCACCGGAGCATTATACGCTTTGGAAAACGTCGAATCGGGCGACCCGAAAAAGATCAAAATGCAGAAGATTGCCGAGGGACTGGCCGAGCCATTGGGTGTAAAAGTAGTGGACGGCGATATTTATGTCCTTCAAAAACAGGAACTTACAAAATTGGTGGACAATAATAAAGACGGTATCATTGACGAGTATCAATGCTTCTCCAAAGGCTGGCGAGCCTCTGCCAACTTCCACGAATTTGCCTTTGGGTTGGCATACAAAGACGGTTCGTTCTACGCCACTTTGGCCACCGCCATCTTGCCCGGCGGGGCCAGTGCGCGCCCGCAAATCCTCGACCGCGGCAAAGTGATGAAAATCAGCAAACAGGACGGCAGTATTGAGTTCATTGCCCGCGGCCTGCGCACTCCTGATGGCGTGGGCATGGGCCCCGACAATGAAATATTCGTAGCCGACAACCAGGGCGACTGGCTGCCCGCCTCCAAATTGGTGCACGTGAAGCCCGGCGCATTTTACGGCTCCTTCTCAGTGGACAGCGCGGCGGTGGCTGGTATGCCCATCCAGGCACCCGTGGTTTGGCTCCCGCAGGACGAGATCGGCAACTCCCCTACCCAGCCCGCCGTGCTCAATGACGGTCCGTATAAAAACCAGATCATTTTCGGAGATGTGTGTTACGGCGGCTTACAGCGCGTATTCATGGAAAAAGTGAACGGCGACTACCAGGGTACGGTGTTTCGCTTCACCCAAGGCTTGGAAGGCGGCACCCACCGACTGGCCTGGGGTCCCGATGGTGCATTGTACGTCGGCTGCATCGGTAACCCCGGCAACTGGAGTCAGGAAGGCAAACTGTGGTACGGCCTGCAACGCATGAAGTACAACGGACAATCGGTGTTCGAGATGCTCGCCGTGCGGGCTAAGACCGACGGGGTGGAGATTGAATTTACCGAACCCCTCCGCGAAGGCGATGGCTGGGATCCGGCGCAGTATGCCGTTCAGCAATGGTGGTATAAACCCACCAATCAGTACGGCGGACCCAAAATGGATCCCGGGAATCTGGGCGTTACCTCGGCCAGCGTGTCAGCGGATCGCAAAAAAGTTTTTCTGGAAATACCGGGCATCAAGGCCGGCCACGTGGTCTACTTGCGCCTGCAGCACTTGCCCATCAGCGCCCTGGGCCATGAACTCTGGACTTCCGAAACCTGGTACACCATGAACGCCATTCCCCCGGATGCCTTCGGCGCAAAAGCCGCGCGGCCAGCCTATACCCCCCCAACCGACAACACGCTGACCGCCCAGGAAAAAGCCGATGGCTGGGCCCTGCTTTTCGACGGTACCAGCATCAATGGCTGGCATAACTACGGCCAACAAACCATCGGTTCTTCCTGGATCGTGAACGACAATGCCCTGCACCTGGAAGCCAAGTCCGACCCGAAAGGCGGTTGGCAGGCGCCCAACGGCGGCGACATTCTTACGGCGGAAGAATACCAGGACTATGAACTGTCGATTGACTGGAAAATCGGCGCCTGCGGGAACAGCGGCATTATCTACCACGTAGTGGAAGACCCGGCGAAGTACGAGTACGTCTGGTACACCGGCCCCGAAATGCAGGTGCTGGATAATACCTGCCACCCCGATGCCCGGATTCCGAAGCACCGCGCCGGCGATCTGTACGATATGATTTCCTGCAAATTCGAGACCGTAAAACCCGCCGGCGAATGGAACCATGCGCGCCTGGTCTCCAACCACGGCAAGGTGGAACACTGGCTGAACGACCATAAACTGGTCAGTTACGATATGAATTCGCCGGAATGGCCGAAACTCATTGCGGCCAGTAAGTTCAAAGACCGTCCCGACTTCGGTAAAGCCCGGAAAGGTCGGATCGCCTTACAGGACCATGGAAACCTGGT
>JAYUXG010000427.1:0-3658 GCA_043753125.1 Saprospirales bacterium
AATGACAAGCAATGTTTTTTCAATCGACACCTTATCCGCGCTCCCCTTTTTTCAGTTTGGCCAGCACCAATTGATGGAAATTCTCCAGTTTGTCCAGCAGCTGTAACAACAATATTTTCTCGGCGATGGTGAGGTTTCCGGTAAGTAAGGTGGAGACGTTAGTCATCTGTCCGGCCACCTGGCCAGACACTTCTGTACCTAACGGAGTGATAGTCAGCCGCTTGCTGCGTCGATCGTCGAGGTCATCGCTCTGCGCGATCAGGCCTAAGGCCAGTAGTCGCCGGATAATCTCCATGCCCGTCGGTTTCTCGTGGCGGTTGCGTTGGATGAGGTCGCTTTTAGTCAACGCGCCCTGCTCGGTCAGCATCACCAAATAAACGAATTCGTCCATGGTGCCCAATGGTGAGTTTTCGAGGGCCTTCCGGGCGTAGATGCGCATATAGCGATTCAGGTAAATCAGTAGCTTGCCAATGGTACCATCGACCTTTTCCCGCTCCGCTTGCCCGGTCGGCTGTTCGCCTAATTGGTCGCTGTCCGTCGTTTGGCGCACCAGCCACACGGCAAAATGCTGCGGGCTTTGGCCCTTGGGGTAAGCGCGTTCGTAGGCCTCCAGGTGGGGCAGCAGGGTTTGGAGGAGGTCGTATTTCATCGCAGGTAAATGTGCTAATTTGCTAATGTGCTAAATATCAGCCCATCGCGTGATGAAAATCAATTTGTAAGTATGGTAGATAATAAAGCCGGACAAGATGAAAAACAAATCCACCATCAGAATAGGACTTGGCAATCAGGCTGCTCCAAGTGGGCAGCAACAAGTAGGCAAACAGCACATCGAAATGGAACAGGACAACCAGCAGGGCCGCCACTCCGCGCAGGGCATTGAGCGCAGTAAAGTAGGGCTTGGCAGCAAGTTTTTCATCCATTTTTCTCCCTTTTTACAGCGAAAATATCCGCTCCATCAGCAACCATTTTTCGCCGGGCCGGGCCGTGGGCAACGCCTGCTGGTACTCCCACATCAGCATTTCCCAAGCCTGCACGGTTGAGTTGGCGGCATCGGCAGCCGCCTTGCATTCAAAGGAAAAGGCGTCGTCGGCTTCCAGCAGCATACACAGCCGGTTTTCAATGCGATAGATCTCTAGTCGCTGGATGCCCGCTGCCCGGATGCTGTCCAGCACCTCCGGCCACACTGTCCGGTGGTGGGCTTCGTAGGCGGCGATGCTGGCCGCGTCGGGTCGCAGATCGAGGGCGAGGCAAAAGCGTTGCATGAGGGAGCTACATGATCCGCGTCCCCTCGGCAATCACGCCGCCTTTCCGCACTACCACTACCCCATCGCGGATGCAGTAATTGGCATCATCCATGTCGGCCAGGTGGTCGCCGCCCTTGATGACCACGTTGTTGCCGATGCGACAGTCTTTGTCGAGGATGGCGTGTTCGATGTGGCAATAGTGGCCCACACCCATCGGCACCTCGTCCGTATTGTTGGCGATCTGTTCCAGCGTCTGGTAAGAGTCGTTACCCATTACGACGGTATCCTTGATCACCGTGTTCTCGCCGATGCGCGAGCGCAGACCAACGATGGAGCCTTCGATGATGCGGGCGTGGATGATGGAGCCTTCGGCGATCAAAGCCCGGTTGAGTTGGGTGCCGCCGTAAAATTTGGCGGGCGGCAGCATCCGGCCACGGGTATAGATACGCTGGTTTTGCGAGAAGAGATTGAAGGACGGAATATGGTCGGTCAATTCAATGTTGGCATCGAAGAACGAGCGGATAGTACCGATGTCCGTCCAATAGCCCTCGTATTGATAAGCGGCTACTTTGCGCCCGGTTTCAATGGCGGCGGGCAGTATTTCTTTGCCAAAATCCATGGCGTCCGGATACTCGTCAAAGAGATCACTTAACGCTTGGCGATTGAAGATGTAGATACCCATAGAGGCCAGGTAGTGCCGACCGTGCTTTTTGTTGGTGGCACTCACCTCACTGACCCAGCTGGGCAACAGATCGTGGTGCGGCTTTTCGATAAAGCGCGGGATATAGCCCTGATCGTCCACCTTCATGATGCCGAACCCAGGAGCATCGCGGGCATCCACCGGCAGGCAGGCGATACTGATCTCCGCGCCCGATTGGATATGCGCCTCCGCCATCGCATCGAAGTCCATCTGGTACAGCTGATCGCCGGACAGGATGAGGATGAGGTCGAAATCCTGGCGTTCATAGTGCTGCCGACTTTGGCGCACGGCATCCGCCGTGCCCTGGAACCATTCCTTATTGCCGGGAGTTTGCTCAGCGGCTAAGATGTCCACAAAGCCACTCGAAAAGGTGTCAAAATTGTACGTATTTTTGATGTGGGCATTTAGCGAAGCTGAGTTATATTGCGTTACTACATACATCCGCTTCACCCCGGAATTGATGCAGTTGGAAATCGGGATGTCGATCAACCGGTACTTACCACCGATGGGTACGGCAGGCTTGGAGCGTTTTTCGGTGAGGGGGAAGAGGCGGGAACCGGCACCGCCGCCGAGGATGATGGAAATCATATTGGCCATAGCTGTGTGATTATTTTTAAATTTTTGATTGATAGTGTCTGAGCAGAAGGTTAGCCTTTGTTGTCACGGCACACCCTACGTTTTGTCATCCTGTTGAGAACTGTCCACTCTATATTTGTACGCCGCGAGGTGTTCTGTAGGTTGGATAGTTCCCGACAGGATGACAAAGGTAATGTACCCCGCAGCGCTAACACAATGAGCATACCCTACGTAAAATTTAGTAAACAATTCCTTAATTAACTTGTTGGTCTTCAGCACATAGCAACTCTGCTCATCCATTATTTCTTCTTTCTATTTTTCTTCTTAAAATCCCCCCTCTCCTTCGGCAACAAGGTAGAGCTCCCCGCCGTCTCCACCACCTTAATCCCCGCTGGCGTAGATGCATCCACAACAGCTGACTCGTCTTCCAGCAAAGCCGCTACAAAGGTTTCCATACTCGGCACGTCTTCTGCCACATATTGATCGCTTCCCACCTGCGCACCCACCCGCCGATACACCTCCAAATACTGTTGCACCGCATTTTCCCAGGAAAAGTCGATGGCCATGATGCGCTGGCGCAAGGCCGACATAACCTCGGGGTAGTTCTGGTACATAGTGGCGGCGCGGTGCAGGGCATAGCCAATATCGTTGAGCGACAACTGGTCGAAGCGGATGCCGCGACCCATGCCGCCCGGCTCGCCCAGGTCGGACACCGTATCTTTCAATCCACCGACCGACCGTACAATGGGGACGGTACCGTAGCGCATGGCGTACATCTGGTTGAGGCCGCATGGCTCCACCCGCGAGGGCATGATGAGGTAGTCCGAGCCAGCATAGATTTGGTGCGACAGGGCCTCGTTGTAGTCGATTACCGCATTGAACCGCCCGGCATAGTGGTAGGCCATGTTGCGGAACTGGTTCTCCGTCCACGCTTCGCCGCTGCCCAGCACCAGGAAACTGGCCCGGCCACCGATATTCAGGAAGTTGCGAATGGCATCGGGCAGTAAGTCCACCCCTTTTTCGCCCACGATGCGCCCGATGAAACTGACCAGTGGGCGGTCTTCCGGCAACTGGAACCACTGGCAAAGCTTGCGCTTGTTTTCGACCTTGAAAGTGGCAATGTCATTGTCCTGTAGCT
>JAYUXG010000428.1:0-3653 GCA_043753125.1 Saprospirales bacterium
TGTTGCGTGGTGCCGCCTCTACCGCGATATACGGGGGGCGGGGCACTGGTGGCGTGGTACTTATCACCACCAAGCCGATCTCAAGCGGCCCTTTAAAAATTCAGTATCAAGGGCAGGTGTCCTACGAATCGGCAGCCAAGCGGTACACCGTACTGAACGAGGCCGAATTCCTGGAATCGGGGGGCAACGACTTTTCGCCTCTTGCTGCTACCAACACCGATTGGCAGGACCAAGTGCTACAATCCGCCGTCGGCCATGCCCACCATCTGTCGGTGAGCAAGGGACTGGGCCGGGGCTTTGTGCGGGCCGGGCTGCACTACCGCGACGTGACCGGCATTTTGCGCGAGAGCGGCTTTGAGCAGTACAATGGCAGCCTGCTGGCCAGCCAACGCTTTTGGCGCGACCGGCTGACGCTGAGTGCCGGAGCCACCTTGGGGCAACGCAGCTCAAACTATGGCTTCCCCAATGCCTATAAGTACGCCGTCATCTCTAACCCGACCGGCCCGGTGCGCAGCGACGATCCCGCGTATGTGCCCTATGGCGGGTACGTGGAGAAAGATCTTTTTGACTACGCCAATCCGGTAGCCATAATTGAGCAAAACCGCAATACTGGGCGCACAGATTTCCACCTGTTGCACGCGCGGGCCGAGGTGGCAATAGTACAAAACCTGACCGCCAGTGTACAAGTGTCTGAACAGGCCAACGACCAACACGATCGAGAGTTTTATAGCCCGCTCAGTCGATACCTGGGTTTTAACGTTATGGGTCGGGGCGTAGCCAGCAGTGCCAAAGTACAGCAAAGTACCTTGGAAAGCACCCTGATCTATCGCTTCCACGCGGCAGATTGGCAGGGAGATTTGCTGGGCGGCTATGGCTGGTATCAGACCCAGAAAAATGGAAGCAATGCCAGGGCCTATCGGGTTGGAGAAGATGCCTGGGCAGGTAAAACCTGGAACCAGTACTACGACCTTCTGGCCAACTCGCCCGATAGAGACCAGCAATATAATATTTACCTAAGTGCTTTGAGCTCTGATCGCCAACTGACCGCTTTCTTTGGGCGGGCACAGTTGCAATGGCGCGACACCTACTTTGGCACCTTTAGCTGGCGCAAAGAAGGCTCTTCCAACCTGTCGCCCGCCACCCGCTGGGGTATTTTTCCAGCCTTTAGCGTCGGGGTCGATGTGAACAAGTATCTGCAATTGCGTTCCCTGGACTACCTGAAAATAAGCCTTGGCCACGGCGTGACGGGTACCGAGACCACACAATCGGGCCTTTTCCAAAACACTTTCAGGCAAGGGCCTGTATTCTACTACAACGGGCAATACGTCCCTTCTTATGGGACTGTGCAAAATCCAAACGACCGCCTGGGCTGGGAACGCACCACAGAAAACTCGTTGGACCTGCGTTTTTCGCTGTGGAGCGGTCGGCTGCAAGGCTCTATTGACTGGTATCGCTATCGCAGCCGCGACTTGATTCAAGGGGTCACCAAGCCAGTGCCGCCCAACTATTCCGGCGTGACCATCGAGAACACGGACGAACTGGCCGGGCATGGCACCGAACTGGCCCTGAGCTATCAACTCGCCAAAGGACAAAACCTGACCTGGGAGATCGGCCTGTCGGCTGCTCAGGCGGCAAATACCATGGAGAAGGGCAGATTTGGGTCGGATAGCATTGCCTACAGCAATCCCGGTGCACTCTGTGGTTGTAGCGTCAACTATCAGTTGTTATATGCCGGTGCTGCCATCGGTACTTTTTGGGGACCAGTGGCCACTAGTATTGATGCCAATGGGTTCCAGCTGTATGAAGACATTGATGGAGATTCTTTTACGAAGGTAAGCAGCTACGATCAGGACCAAACCAAACTAGGCGATGCGCAGCCCCGCTGGCAGCTGGGGCTTCGCCAAAAACTGACTTGGCGCAACTTGGACCTGAGTTTCCTGGTGCAGGCTGTGACCGGACACGAAATCCTCCATGACTATCGGACCGCTTATGAGTCCACTGCCAGCTACCTGCGCACTTGGAATAAAGTGGTCACCCGCTATTACAACCCCGCTCTCAAAGAAACCCGTTTTAACAGCCGGATCGTTGAGAATGGCTCTTTTCTACGTATGCAGTACTTGTCGGTCGGCTACCAGCTACCCTTGCACAAAAATAAGTGGATCAATAGTGTACACTTCCAATTGGGCGCACAAAACCTGTTTACCTTAACCCGATACACTGGCCTGGATCCCGAATTGCGGCTTACTGATGCTGGCTATGGAAACAATTATAGTCTTATCACTCATGGTTATGGCGACCCGCTGGCACCCGGCATTGACCGGATTGGCACTTACCCTACGGCCCGCCGCTGGTGGCTGGGGGTACAAGCAGCGTTCTAGTACCGGCGGGTTCAGTCGCCGAGAAATGGTACATTGGCGGCTGAACCCACCGGTACTAGAGCGGCTACGCCTGTGGGTACAACCACTCCCAAACGTCGCCGTCCTCCTCGTCCCAAACCAGCCGCGCCCATATAAAGCCATTTTTTCGGAGAATTTTGGCAGAGTGATTTTCTTCCGGCAACGTCCGTGCGGTGATCCGTACGGAAGGGTCGGCCTGTTGAGCAAGCAGCACCAATTGTCGGCATATTTCCGTGCCGATACCCTGCTGCTGATAAGCGGGGAAAATGCCGTAAGCAATCTCCACCTGGCCCGCTTTGGGAGGCCCTTTAAAACCGGCAGCACCGACCAATTTATCGTCCAGCTGCGCATAATACCCAATCCAGGGCGGCTCAAAACCAACCCTTGTGTAGAAGTCAATGGTCATCTGGAGGTTGTCCCGACAGTCGGGGTGATCTATAAACGCCTCATTTTCGGCGGCGGTCCTTTGAATTGGCAGTAGTTCCATGTGAAATAATGTGGAGAAGGTGAAGGGGTCGAAAATGTGGAGAAAACTAAGAAGTAAAGAATAAGGAACGTTTGTCAAAAAATCCGCGCAAATCTGCGTCATCCGCCAAATCCGCGTTCCCATGCAAGACGCAAAGAAAACCCACCTATTCCAACTGCCAGACCCCAAATTTCCCCAAAACCCCTACTTTCGCGCCTTCGCTGAAAAAATGGTGGACTATATGGAATACACTCCGAACGAGATCGAGCCGAAATGGCGCCAATGGTGGCAAGCGCAGCAGACCTACCGGGTCAGCAACCAAAGCGAAAAGCCAAAGTACTACATCCTCGATATGTTCCCCTACCCTTCCGGGGCGGGGCTGCATGTGGGGCATCCGCTGGGCTACATCGCCAGCGACATCCTGGCGCGCTACAAGCGGCTCTGCGGCTTCAATGTGCTCCACCCCATGGGCTACGACTCGTTTGGCCTGCCCGCCGAACAGTACGCCATCCAGACCGGTAACCACCCCGAAGTGGCTACCGTGCGCAACATCAATCGCTACCGCGAACAGCTGGACGAGATCGGCCTGTCGTTCGACTGGAGCCGGGAGGTGCGCACCAGCGACCCCGCCTACTACAAATGGACGCAGTGGATTTTCATGCGTCTGTTTGAGCATTACTACGACCGCGACGCAGATCAGGCGTTGCCCATTGCGGAGCTGGTCGCCGGTTTTGCCATTAAAGGAAACATCGGCGTAAATGCCGCTTGCGACGACGATACGCCTATTTTCA